>JAGHSB010000109.1 GCA_018066075.1 Candidatus Treponema scatequi | reverse complement strand
TTTTTTGACATAATTTTGAAATTATTTTGACATAAGTATTTCAAGAATATTTCAAAAAAATTTCAAGATTATTTCATGGAAAAATTCAGGGCCACGCGGATGAGTATGCTACGCTGTGGCGTATACTTCGCCACAGCGTAGCGGATTGGTTCGTGTGGCAAAAAAAATTAAATGACTATCTTAATGCAGCGCCTGGGATCAGGGGTTGGGCAAATTCCACTAGAGCTTTTAAATCTTTGTCTAGATATGGGACGACGGCGTTGTAGGATGGGTCGAGGCAGTTTTCGTTTCGGAAGGGGGCGAACTGCCAGGATGCGTCGTGAGGGAGAAGGGCGGCGATGTTTTCGATGTCGGTGCGGGTTACGAGGGGTGGAACGAGCACTGTGCGGATTTCGTAATTTGCGGGACCGAGGGTTTTGATTATGTCTACTGAGGCTTTGAGAAGGTCAGGGATGTCGGCGTTTTGAAAGTTTGATGTTACCGGGATGTCGGTTTTGTAGCGGGACGGGCTTGTCTTGAGGTCCATGGCTATGAAGTCAGGACGGGTGTCGGGGTTGTTCATCAGGCTTTCGAGCATCAGAGGGAGAGTTCCGTTTGTGTCGAGTTTTATTTTGAGGCCCATTGATTTTGCGCGGGCGATGAGGAGCGGGGTTACGGGGTTGAGAAGGGGTTCACCGCCTGAGATAACGAGGCCTTTGATGACGTTGCGGCGCTTGTAGAGGTGTTCGAGGACTTCGACGGGAGATGTGTACTGGATGGGAGCGGGGTCTGTAGAAGGGACCTCCTGTCCCCCTGATTGATTTTTGTTACTCGAAAAGCCCGGGGTCTGTCCCCCTGATTTAAAATTGTCATTTGTATTGCCCGGGGTCTGTCCCCCTGCGACTAAATCTACGTTATAACAATATGGGCATCTTAAATTGCAGCCTTTGAGAAAATAGGTTGAGGCTACGTGACCTGGAAAGTCTACGAGGGTTGTTTTTACGAGGACGCCTTGGGATTTTGTCAAAAGTTCGTCTGGGGTCATTGATGGGCCTGAAACTAATTAATATGGAAAAAAGTGAAAAAAAATCCTTTCGGAGCGTGGCAAGAAGGCCTTTTTAAGGGACTTTTTGTGCTCGGAAAGGATTTATATTTATTATGCGAGTGCTACGGCTGGTTCGAAGATAGCTGTGAGTTCTTCTACATTGTGGCCGCGTGCAACTTCTTTGTGGTCAGCGTTGTAAACGATAACTGTTGGAGCTGCGAAAACACCTTTAAGGGCTGCTTCTGAAAGTCCTTCTGGAGTGTCTACGTCGATCATGTTTCCTTCGAGTTTAACGTTTGCCATATATGCTTTTACTGGCGGGCAGTTAGGGCAAGTTTTTCTTACGAAAATGTCGTAAGAGGCAATTTCGTTTGAAGCAACAGTTGTTTCTGCTTTAACTGGTTCTTTTGCTTTTGCAACCAATTTTTCTGGCTGAGCGCCATCGAAGCGGTTAGAATCTTCAAGTGTGAACATCTTGCGGTGCTTAAATTCGTCTGCCTTACCTTTGTTCCAGTTGCGAACTGCACGGTAATAACCTACGATGCGTGCGTAAACTTCTGTCTGTGTTCCATGAACGTCTGAAAGTTCGTTCTGTACCTGTGCAATTTCTGCTTCGATCTGACTTAATGTTCGTTCAGCTGTTTTCATAATTTTTTATTCTCCTCCCTAGGTCCGGTGTCTAAATATAGTGTTTATTTCACATTTTTTCAAGTGTAACACACTATATTTAGTATCGAACACACTTTTATATTTCTTTAGTCCTAATTTTAATAATTTACCGGCAGAACTTTATGCGTTCTTAGCCATCATTATTTTCTTTTCTGTCTCGAGTTCTTCGAGGCGTTTTCTGAGTTCCATTTCACGCTCTGCCTTGCACTTTGGACATTCAAACTGCTGGCCGCTCAAGTAGCCATGGATGTGGCAGATTGAGTATGTCGGTGAAATTGTAAAGAATGGAATGCGGTAGTTGTGCGAGATGTTCTTGATGAGTTCGCCGCAAGACTTCCAGTCTTTGATTGATTCTCCCATGAATACATGGAACATTGTTCCACCTGTGTATTTAGTCTGGAGAGATTCCTGGTGGTCAAGAGCTTCGAATACGTCGGCTGTGTAGTCAACTGGAAGCTGGCTTGAGTTTGTGTAATATGGTTCGTCGACACCGCTTGTGATGATGTCAGGGAACTGTTCTTTATCGTGACGTGCAAGACGATATGATGTTGATTCTGCGGGAGTTGCTTCGAGGTTGAAGAGGTCTCCTGTTGCTTCCTGATAGTCCTGCATTCTTTCACGCATGTGCTGCAATACTTTTTCTGCAAAAGCTTTTCCTTTTGGATCTGCGATGTTTACGCCCAAAAAGTTAAGGCAGCATTCGTTCATTCCACACAAACCGATTGTGTTGAAGTGGTTTGTAAGTGTCTTGAGGTATCGTTTTGTATATGGGAAAAGTCCGCCGTCATAAAGACGCTGGATTACTTTTCTCTTTGCACAGAGGCTTTCTTTTGCGAGGTCCATTAAGTAGTCGAGTCTTCTGTAGAAAGCTTCTTCTGTTTTTGCGAGGTATCCGATCTGAGGCATGTTGATTGTTACAACGCCGAGAGATCCTGTAAATTCATCTGCACCGAAAAGTCCACCACCACGGCGGCGGAGTTCGCGTTTGTCGAGCTGCAGGCGGCAGCACATTGAACGAACGTCAGATGGATTTAAGTCTGAGTTTACGAAGTTCTGGAAGTTTGGAGTTCCGTACTGAGCTGTCATTGTGAAAAGGAGTTTTGCGTTTTCTGAAGTCCAGTCGAAATCTTTTGTGATGTTGTATGTTGGAATTGGATAAGCAAATCCTCTTCCTTCTGCGTCCCCTTCAATCATGAGTTCGATGAAAACTTTGTTGATGAGGTCCATTTCTTTCTGGCAGTCACCGTATGTGAAGTCCTGTTCTTTTCCGCCTACAATAGCCTTTTTCTTTTTAAGGTCATCCGGGCAAACCCAGTCGAGAGTGATGTTTGTAAACGGAGCCTGTGAACCCCAGCGGCTTGGTGTGTTTACACCGTAGATGTAGCTCTGGATGCACTGGCGAACCTGCTTTTCGTTGAGCTTGTCAACGCGGATGAATGGTGCAAGGTATGTATCGAATGAAGAGAATGCCTGAGCACCAGCCCATTCGTTCTGCATGATTCCGAGGAAGTTTACGATCTGGTTAACGAGTGTTGAAAGGTGAGTTGCAGGGCTTGATGTAATCTTGTCTGTAACTCCTCCAAGTCCTTCTGCGATGAGCTGTCTTAAAGACCATCCTGCGCAGTAACCAGAGAACATTGAAAGATCGTGAATATGGAAAGCTGCAGTCTTGTGAGCTTCTTTAACTTCTTTCGAATAGATATTGTTAAGCCAGTAGTTGGCTGTGATTGTTCCAGAGTTGTGGAGGATCAAACCGCCGAGAGAGAAGTTGACGTTTGCGTTTTCGTTTACACGCCAGTCACTCTGTCCGAGGTATCCGTCCATTGTCTTGTTGATGTCAACCATGAGGTTTTTTGCATCGCGAACAGCTTCGTGTCTTGCACGATAAAGGATGTAAGCTTTTGCAATTTCTACTTCCTGGTTTTCGATAAGTGCGTTTTCTACAAGGTCCTGAATTTCTTCGATGGCTGGAATTGAATGTGCACGACGACCTGCAAGAAGAAGACGAATTTTTTCTTCAACGCAGTTTGTGAGTTGTGATGCCTTTTCAGGATTTGGATATTTTTCTACAGCCTCGATTGCTTTACCGATGGCTTTTTCAATTTTAGATCTGTCGTAATCTACAACAGCTCCCGATCTTTTTACGACCTGTTTAATGAACTTTTGAGCTTCAGAATCACTTGATGTTCCGAGAAAGCTCTTCCACTCAGGAAATACTGATTGGTCACTCATTTAGGGTCCCCTCCTATTTTTTTTACTTCCTGGATAAATTCATCCAGGTTTTCAAAGTGTTTGTATACTGATGCAAACCTGATGTATGCAACTTTATCTACAGTGCTAAGTCGCTGTAAAACTAATTCACCGAGCTCTGCGGTTGTAATCTCGCGGGTAATTCGTCCCTGCATGAAAGCCTGGTCTTCGATTTCGGAGACGATGAGGTCTACCATTGTCGTAGCAACCGGACGTTTTTCGAGAGCGCGTTCGATACCCTTGGCAAGCTTTTCCCTGTCGAAAGGCTGCCTTCTGTCATCGCGCTTAACAACCATAAACGGTTTTTCTTCAATTTTTTCGTGGCTAGTAAAGCGAAATCCACACTGTAAGCATTCACGACGTCTCCTGATGATTTCCCCTTCACCAAGAGTTCTTGACTCGATAACCTTGTCATCGTTATTGCCGCAATTAGGACATCTCATTCGTTTTTTACCTGTTTATATCTAGTGTCAAAAGTGAATTATTGAAATTATACAGCACTATATGTGATAAGACAAGCAAAATTTTTGAATTTTTTGAGAATTTGTCGTGTCAAGCATAAAATTCCTATACAGAGAATTTATTTTTAACAGACTTTTCAGTCAATAAAATAGCGAAAAAAGTATAGACTGCTATAAATAATACAAGTATAAATGAGAGCCATTCACCAAAAATAAAGTAAAGGGTTTTTGTATTTTTATAGAGTGGAACCTGGTAATTAAGGTATGTCTCTTTAAAAAGCGGTGCATCTGCAAGAACATGTCCCGTCGGATCTACGACTACGGTAACGCCTGAGTTAGTGGAACGTACGAGTGTCGTGCGGAATTCGAGGGCGCGGTACCATGAGATGACATAGTGCTGGTATTCGGCAGAGTTTGTGAGGCTCCATGAATCGTCAGTAATGTTTATGAACACGTCAGATCCTGTTTTCTTAAGCCTCCTGCAGCAGTCACCGAACGCATCTTCAAAGCAGATAGGAATCGTAAAACGCATAGTCGCGGGAGTTCCATCAGTATTTTCACATTCTGTTTCAAAAGACCTGAATTTTTTGCCCGGAACCCATCCGCGGGCAAATCCTGCAAGCTTCATGAGGATTGTTTGAACGATTTTATAATCTGAAAGCGGAATGTATTCTGCAAACGGAACAAGGTGTGTCTTTGCGTACTGTCCCTTGATTGAACCGTCCCTGTTGAAGACTATTGCAGAATTGTTGAATGCAAGTTCCTCAAAGTTTACCGAATATGGACCACCGACTAGAAGCGGTGTATCGTAATCTCTGATGAACTGTAAAAAAGGATATTCTTCAGGAAAAAAATTATAGTGAATCATTCCTTCAGGGAGAGGATAACGGAGTATTCCTTCGCTCCATACGATGAGGTGCGGCCTGAATCCTTCGCTGTTCATTTCGTAGACTGCTTTCTGTGTAAGTTTTTCTGATGTAAGGATTGACGGTTTGTCATCTTTCATCTTCCACGGGTCTGCATTCTGCTGGATGAAGACTGTGTTGAGATATTTTTCAGGCTGCCATGACTCGGTGTACTTGAAAATTCCATAGAAAACTGAAACTACGAAAATAAGCGAAACAGCGAGTACGGGTTTTATGTCAAAGATTTTTTTATTTTTTGTCCATTCGTCAAAGTAAACTGCGCAAGCTGATGCAAAAAGTGCAAAGATGAAAGTTAAGAGCCTTACTCCTCCGATGTCAACAATTTGTGAAATGAACTTTGCATTGTATGTGACAAGAGGAATCGTTCCCCAGGGATAAGCAAGAAAGCCTGAGCACTTTACATATTCGTAAACTGTATAGACTGCTGTAAACCAGATGATCTTGAAATACGGAGATGAAAGTCTTGATTTGAGTCTGTACGGGGCGGCTTCAAGTGAAAAAGTGTATTTAGGGAGAAAGAAAAAGATTCCGAAGATTGCGCTTATTGCAGCCATTCCGAGGCCTGAAGCTCCGAGAGTGAAAACTGCAAAGCCTTCGATGAGGCCGAGCCACCAGCTTGAACAAAGGTGGACTGAAAGGCCGTGAATAAAGCATAGAAGGCAGCTTTCTTTCATTGATCTGGAATTTATAAGTGCCGTAAAATGAGGGATTAATGCTGCAAGTCCGAGTATAGGAGAACCGAAACGGAGTATTTCGTTAGGGATTGCAAGTCCCAGAAGGGCGGCAGACAGTACTTCAAGGATGACTTTTTTGTAAAATTCCATTTTTTTAGGTAACTTTCCTCTGTATTATATGTATATCATTATATATCCTGGGAACTAATTTTTCAATTAATTTGCTTTATTGGAAATCGTGGGGTATAATTTATGTAAGAGAGTGTTTTTGAAGATAGAAATGTATCTTGGTAACTCTCTTGTTAAATAACGTAAGATTTATTTCAAAAAAACAGGTTGGGGTGTGGGAATGAAAGAGATATTTGCATTACATAAAAAGCAATATGGCGAAGTACCAAAAATTGTAGTAGAAACACCGGGAAGATTCCATCTTTTAGGCGAACATTCATGGTTTTGTAAGGATAAAACAGTCTCTATGGCTGTAAATCTTCCTGTTTACATTTCTGTTACTGCCAGAGAAGATTCCACTGTACATTTTTATTTTCATCAGTTAAAAGAAAGCAAGAAAGCAAGCCTTTCGACTTTGCGCGTCAAGAAAGAAGACCGTTGGGCTAATAACCTTAAGGCAATGATTTATGGCTTTACATCAGGCGGTTTTGACGTAAAGGGAATGGATTTCTGCGTTTATTCTGAGATTCTGCCGTCTGCGGGATTTGGTATTACTACTGCGATTAAGGTAGGAACAGCTGTTGCTATCAGGCAGTTACTTAAGCTTCCATGTTCGGATGCACAGCTTTTGCAGGTTATCGAACGCGGAAACAAGCTCTTTTTACATACAGGAAACTATATTGCTGACAATTTTGCTGCCCTTTATTCAAAGCCTGGAAACTTGATCATTACAGACCATGCAACTGGTACTTACGACTACATTCCGTTTGACTTTAAGGACAAAAAGATATTCCTTACTGACGCAAAAGTACCTCGCATCTCAATCTGGGATGAGTCTACAATCCAGGAACCGGAAAACGTTCTTCTTTTGGGAGACTTGCGCGACAGAAAGCGAGGTGTTTACGGCGGATGGATTTACGAACAGAGTGCGACAGAAATAAACGAAACTCTTTCTGAAACAGATGAAGATACTAAGAAAAAGCTTTTGTACATCATAAAAGAACATCAGCATGTACTTGATAGCCGTGAAGCAATTCTCAAGGGAAACTTCGGGGCATTTGCACGTGCAATAAATCAGTCTCACGAAAATCTCCGTGACCTTTACAAGCTTTCATGTCCTGAAATCGACTGGATCTTAAAGCGTGTAAGCGAACTCGAACCAAAACTTGAATACATCCGCGAACCAGTTACTTGCGGCCGCATTACAGGAAAAGGTTTTGGACGATGTCTTTTTGCAATCATCAGAAAAGAAGACGTTGATACTTACATGAAAAAACTCACGGAATACGAAAGACTTTTCGGCTTCACTCCGGAAACATACGAAGTAAAACCGGCAAAAGGTGCTCATTTGATAAGGAATGTTTAATTAGGAATTAGGAATTGGGAATTAGGAATTAGGAATTAGGAATTAGGAATTAGGAATTAGGAATTAGGAATTAGGAATTGGGAATTAGGAATTGGGAATTAGGAATTGTTGGGTTGGGTGAGAAATGAGAGTTTTAGTTACTAATGATGATGGTTATGGAGAGCCTGGAATTGTTTCTTTGATTGCGGGGCTCAGAAAGAGGCACGAGGTTTATGTGATGGCGCCGGCTGCAAATCAGTCGGGGACTTCTAATTCGATTCATCTTACAAAGCCGCTTGAAATAAAAAAAATCAGTGATGTGGAATATACTCTCGGCGGCAGTCCTGCTGACTGCGTGATTACTTCTGTTAAAAGCGATATTTTTGATTTTAAATTTGATGCTGTAGTTTCAGGTATTAATAAAGGTTTTAACATCGGAACTGATATGATTTACAGCGGGACTTGCGGGGCAGCGCGTCAGGCTGTAATAAGCGGGATTCCTGGAATTGCGGTGAGCATGCAGCTTAAAGATGAATATTCTGACAAGTGGAATGATTTGTCTTACTGGCATTTTGATGAACTTTCTGAGTTTGTTTCAAAAAATCTTGAAGAACTTTGCAGGATGTGCGTCGTGACAAAAGACGGACTGATGCCTGAAAAGAAGGCGTGCTTTGTAAATATAAATGCTTTTTCTGTTCCAGAGTTTAAGGGCGTTAAGTTTACTGATGTCTGCTTCAGAGAGTATATTCACGATAAGGTCAAAATCGAGCACAATGAGTTTAATGTTATGAGCGTGTTCTCGGGCGGACCAGGTTCCACTAAATCAAGAAGTTACTCGGACTACGACGCCTGCATGGAGGAATGCATTTCAGTATCAAGAATTCTGGCTGAGCCTAGTTCGGCAGATGACGGTTTTAACCTTGATAGTATTAAGTTTTCGTTATAAAATAGTAAGTGGTGGGAAAAATGACGAATACAAATTTATTACAGGAAGGGATTACTCTTTATAATCAGAAGAATTATTCTGATTCCCTCGCTTTTTTCTTAGGCCTTCCTGAAGATCCTTCAATTGACAATATTGAACTCGCTTATTTCATCGGGCTTTGCTATGCAAAGTTAAATCGATATGATGATGCGCTTTTGTATCTTGAACAGGTTGTTACTTCCGGAGCTTCGATTGACCGCGTTTTGCAGTGCAGATTTTTGCTTGCAGTAATTTATGCTTTGAGCGGAAGACGACGACTTGCAGATTTTGAATTGAACAAACTTCTTGAAACTGGATATAAAACTGCGAGCGTTTATGCTGCGATTGCATTTGTGAGCTGGGAACAGAAAGATACTGACAGATGCCTTGAGTATTACAGAAAATCTCTCGAAGTAGATCCGGAAAATTCAACTGCATTGAACGGACTTGGTTATGTTTTAGCAAAAGAAAATCGCGATCTTACTCAGGCACTTGGATTTTGCAAGAAGGCAGTTGATTACAATCCTGAAAGCGGTGCGTGTCTTGATTCACTTGGTCTTGTTTACTACAGACTTGGTCTTTACAAAGAAGCAAGAAAATATTTGAAGAAAGCAGAAAAAAAATTACCAGACAACGAAGAAGTCAAAGAACATATGAAACTTTTAGACGAGGTTGATCATACAAAATGATGAATAAAAAAAGTTTTTCGAAAATTATTTTTATAAGTGTTTTATCTTTTTTTACTTCAAATAATTTATGTGCAAAAAATCTTTTTGAAGATATAAACAAAACAACTGAATATACGCGCTCGGCAGAAGCAGGACTTGCAGAAGAAGAATTTAGACGCGGCGTTCAGTCTTATTACAGAGGTCTTTTTAACGATTCGATTTTGCAGTTTGAAAAGGCGCTCTCGTATTTGCCGGAAGAAAATTTAATCATCGACTGGCTTGGCAAAGCATATTACAGAGCCGGAATGGAAGGCAATGCATTACAGCAGTGGAACTTTGCAAAAGAGGCTGGTTATGGCGGTCTCGTTTTGGATAACAGAATTGAAGTGGTCAGAGAGCGCCGCGTTACAGGAGTGGAACAGACTGGCCAGAACAGATATACGGAGACGGGAAGTTTTGCAGGCGTTAATGCTGAAAAGACTTTGCTTTTTTCTCAGCCGATTTCTGTATTGCCAAATCCTGACGGAACAATCTGGGTTCTGACTTATGGTTCAAATGAACTTTTGCTTTTTAACATCAACGGAACAATCGTCGACAGAGTGACAGGACCACTTGTTGGTTTTGACAGACCTGTTGATGTAATCAGACTTGAAAGCGGAGATCTTTTAATTACTGAAAGTGCAGGTGACAGACTTGCAGTACTTGAAAAAAACGGAAAGTTTAAAAAGTACATCGGTAAAAAGGGAAGAGGAACCGGTGAATTAGTCGGACCTCAGTTTGCTGCTCAGGATGAAAACGGAAATATTTATGTAAGTGATTTTGGAAATTCACGCATTACAGTTTTTGATAAAGACGGAAATGGAATTTTTAATTTCGGCGGAAAAACTTTTGGTTTTGACGGACTCAAAGGACCGACTGGAATTGCAGTAAGCGGTGACAGCATTTTTGTCTGTGACAGCGTTACTGGTGCAATTTATGAATTTGATTTGAGCGGAAATTACAAGGACATTTTGTGCAAAGAAAAAACTTTTGATATGCCTGAAAGCATGAAATGTTATGACGGATATTTAATCGTTTCTGATAAAAAACATGTAAGCACAGTTGAAATCGGAACTGGAATTGTTTTTGAAAATGCTTACATCGGAAATGCTCCATCAAGAATTACTTGTGCAGTTCCTGATAAAAACGGAAATATCATCGTAAGTGATTTTTTGACTAACGAAGTTTATGTAATGGCTAAGATGTCAGAACTTCTCGGCGGTCTTTTTGTTCAGATCGAAAGAGTTGATGCTGAAAAGTTTCCTGAAGTTAAGCTTGAAGTCAGAGTTCAGAACAGAAAGAGACAGAGTGTAGTAGGCCTTAAAGCAGAAAACTTTTATCTCACAGAAGAAAAGAGACCATGCGGAAACGTAAGGTTTGAAGGTTCTGCTTCTGAAAGCCAGAATGAAGATATCGTAATCATCGTTGACCGTTCGATGTACATGTCAGATTATACTGAGCCTCTTAATGCTGCAGTCAAAGAGATTGCACAGAACATGAAAGGTGTCGGTATGATTACATTGATAAGTGCCGGAGAAATTCCAGTAATCGAATACCAGGGAAAACCTGAAGGCCTTGAAAAGTTTTCAGCAAAAGCATTGAAGTCAAAGATTTCTGACAGAACTTCTTTTGATCTTTCTTTAAGACTTGCAACAAACGAATTGATTAACGCTGCACACAAACGCGGAATCATTTACATGACTCAGGGAAGACTTGATTCTTCTTCGTTTGCACGATATTCAATTTCTGATTTGACTTCTTATATGAACAATAATGCAGTTTCGTTCTCAGTAATTCAGCTTTCGCAGAACGGACTTGAAGATGAATTAAAATACATCACTGAATACACAAACGGAAAAAGTTATTATGTCTACAGACCACAGGGCTTGTCTTGTGTAGTTCGTGATTTGATTGATATTCCAAACGGACTTTATGTTTTGTCTTATACTTCTGTACTGCCGACAGATTTAGGAAGAGCATTCTTACCTGTTGAAGTTGAAACTTATGTAATGAACAGAAGCGGAAGAGATGAAACTGGTTATTTCTCTCCTTTGAAATAATTTTAGAATGTTAATTTGCCGCCGAGACCGAGTGTGCATGTAAGGCTGCAGATTTCATCTCTTGTGTGGGTAAAGCCTGCTGCAATGTTTCCGTTGATTGAAAGTTGCTTTAAGATTTTGTATTCGATCATGTGAGTAAATTCGATGCTCTGGTATTGTCTGAGTTTTGCATTTGTCGAGTTTGCAAGGCTTGAAGAGAATGCAAAGTTAAGGGAATTTGATCTTATCATTTTTATTGTACTTAAATCTTTCTTTGGAGAACATGCTTTAATCAATTCGGTAACTGGTGAGAACTTACTTTCCCTTTCATAAACGAGGGCTGCTTTTCCGTTGAAATTATCTTTGTCCTGGTAGCTGAACTGGAATGCTGTCCTTAAAACATCATCATCCGTTTTGAAAAAGTTTGCCTGGAGATAAAGGCTGTAAAGCTGCTTTATGTCTTCAGGTTTTTTCTTTGGAATCTTAAGAGAGCCTTGAACTGAAAGATTGTATTCATCTGACTTGCACCATTTGATGAAAGGATAAGGTCCGTCTTTGCAGAAGATGTTTACTGCCGTATATCCGAGTGTAAGTTTTGCCTGAATTGTATCTGTTATGTTTTCAGCTGTTGCAATGTCGCGTGTAACTGCAAGAGTTGCAATTGTCGGAACGAAGAGGTCGTATTTTGTTGCAAAGATTGGTCTTCTGAAACTGAGTTCGTATTTTGAATTGTATGATGAACTTTGTGCAGTAAGTCCGTCCGGCATTTCACTTTGAGTCTGTGCATTTGGAGTTGTACTTAAAACTTTTGATGCAAGGTCATCGCTGAAAAGATCGTAAATCGGGAATGCCGTAAAATACCAGTCTCGCTTTGACATTGATGAACACATTGTGCTGATGTCTGTTTCGTAAGTTCCACCTTTGGAAACGTTCTGGACAATGGAACCTGACTTTGCGTAGGTAAATGAAATGTTTAGGTTTTTAACTTTGAACGGAAATACTGCAGAAAAGTCTGTCGTGTCGCTGTAAAGATTCTGAGATGTTGATGTATATGCGCCGTTCTGTGCAAAGTTTAACTCTGGAGCAAATGATGCAAACGGGAATGTGAACTTGTTGTTTACTGTGCCGCTGATGATTCGTTTTGAGGCGAGGGGAGAACCAAGCGAGAACTGTTCTTTTGTTGCATCGAGCCATGAATCGAAATAGTTGTTTCCGATTACGCTGTTTTCTGAAGAATTGATTTTCTGATTTGCTTTTGCTGTTACGGAAAGTCCGTATTTGAAATTATTTCCTACGTTGAGTGAAAGCGAGTCATTGATGTCCTGTGTAAGTGACCACGAGTCAGATGTTAATTTTGTCGAGCCTTTTAATACAAGTGGAATTTTAAGCGACGAGAAATTTAATGTTGCGCTGTTATATTTGTTTACAGACTTATCGTCTTTGTTTTCTGTAAATGATTCTTCAAAACTAAGAACTTTGAGAATTGGATTTGTAGTTGAAACTGTGTGTCCTGCCATTGAGAGAATGTTTTCTGTTTCAGAAGAACGACCAATCTGGTTTGTAATTCTGATAGTCGCAAGAGTGACGGCTGCGTCTGCATTAGCTGCAACTCCAGCCTTACTATTGAAATCTTTATCCGTGTAAATGTCAGAAATGAAATCTCCCGTTGCATTTAATTCTGCATCTTTGATTACTGAAAAGTCTTTTATTGAAAGTACATCTCCGCTGCTTTTGAAACTTGTTTTAAGCTGGTCCTGAAGTACGACTTTTGGTGAACAGTCTGAAAGATAGAATTCATCGAGGGTTAATTTACCTTTTTCGTAAATCAAATTGTAATTCTGTGACTGTGTTTGTGCCTGACAGACTGTATCTGTCATAATTTTAAGTCTTGTAGGAATAACGCTCTGGTCAACATTGAGCGTGCATCCTGTAATTTTTCTTCCGTCAATCGTAACTTCGCGTGTAATTCTGTTGATTTTGAGATGATGAAGCTGCGGGTTGTCTGAGAAAAGTTTGTTTTCATCGCAAGTGATGTAAGGTTTTAATTCACTGGATTTGATTTTAAGTTCTACTGCAATCTGTCCGTTTTCATCGATGGAAGGTGCATTTCGGTCGAGAATTACTGTAAAAGGAAAGTCATCTTCTTGTATTGCCGATGGAACGTTGTCGAAATGTTCGCCGACATTGTATGCAAACCAGAGGTCGATTGATTTATATGATGAAATGTCAACTTCTTTAAAGTATTTATAAAGTTTGATTTTTGAATCGTGTAAACCTGTAACTCTTGATTGACCTTCCTGATTTGGATTTGTCTCAGGAAAGTTTTCAATCTGCCATGAAATATTCTGTACATAATTTGGATCTTTGTTAAAACCTGTTACGTCAGAGTTCTGTCTTTTCTGTTCTGTGCTTACTGCAATTTTATTGTCAGCTTTTGCATATATTCCGTTTGAGACTGTTTCGTATGGACCGATGAGAATTGCGCCGGAAAGTGGAGTGCTGTCTGAAGGTTTGCGCGTTGTCGTGATGATGATTCTCGCATTTGTATTTTCTCTGATTGCTGCGCGGTCTTCATCACGAAGGATTACGGAAACTGTGTGAACTTTGGGATGGCCGGTATCCGTTTGAGTTAAGTCAATCGGGGAGAGTACATCTGTATATGGATTTGATGGCGATGAATCAAAAATTGTCCATGTCGGAATGCTTGTCTTGTTTTCGATTTTAAAATCGGAATCAGAGTCAACTCCCAGCTGGAGATATACTTTTGTTACAGTTGATGAATCTTGAGCAAGTTCCATAAAATTATCTGTAAGCTTAACAGCAAGATTAAATTTCGAGGCATTTGAAAGAGAGCCTTTGTTTGCGCTCATGTAAATTGCATCCGAAGCCCACAAAACTTCGTTTGTACCTGTCGGATTTCGTGAAAAATTATATGAAACATTTGCGTAATAACCGGAAATGTCTTTTGACGCAGTTCCTGATGTGACTGAAACTGAACAGTTGTTTTCGAGAGAAAGTTCATTTGAAGAACCTGTTTGTTCCGGGCGAGGATTGATGCATGGAGTAAAATCCTGCGGAAGATTTTTTGCAGCATCAGAGGGAAGATAAGCTGTCGTCGGTTTTGCATTGTCCATTCCGGAGATTTTGTAGTTTCCTGTTACGTCTTCGACATCAAGTGTTGCACCGACTACATTTGATACAAACATTTTTTCTTCTTCGTACTGAACTTTTGAAGAAACTGTGACATATCCGTTTGATTTTCTATCTGCTTCTGAATATTTTAATTCTGGGTTGAGTCCCCATCTTGTTGCGGCTGCGACATCGACAAAAAGATTTTCTTTGATGTCATACTTAAATCCTGCAGCACCCGTAATCTGTCCAGTCTGAAAGTTTGTCGAGTCTTCGTACCAGATGATGTAAAGTTTGTCAGTATCAGAAATACCGGCAGCAAGAGTGATTTCTCCAGACTGCGCATTGTATTTAGCGCTTGCATCGTGAATTCCGTTTTTGTAAACTTTGACAGTTCCGGGAACTGCTTTTGTTCCGATGTCAATTCTTGAAGACTGTGAAATTGATCTTAGCATGATGCAGTCATCGTTTGTCATTTCGTATCCGAGGTAAACACCCGGGTTTCTGTCAGCAAGAGGAAAGTTGATTTCCGGTGACTTGTATGAAATCTGTTCTCCGTCGCCGTCGAGTGAAGCTAAAGTCAATTCCGGATTGAAAACATCGACATAAGTTCTCTGTGTGTTGAAAAAATCTGTCTTTAAAAGATTTATGTTTTCTGCAACTGTTGCAGAATAGATTTTGCTTTTTTGTTCAGTGGAACTTGATGCAACCTGTACGTCTGATATTGCGTTGATTCCGCCGTCGTAACGGTAAGCAGCCTGGAAAGGTGAGAAGCCTGTCGAGTTTTGAACGAGAAGCATTGATTTTGAATTGATTTCTGTAAAGAAACCTTCTGTGTGTGTTCCGCCGGTTTTGTCTGGAGAAGGGTAACCGCCTGCTGTTTTTGCACCGTATGAATATTTTGCAACATCTGGTTTATGTTTTAATTCTTTACCGAAAAACTTTTGAATCTTTCCGAGAAAACCGTTTCCGGGAGATGATGATGTTCCGAAGGTACCGAGATCTGATGATGTAATTACTGATGATGCATCGCCATTAAATTCGATTACGACGCAAGGTCTGATTCCATTTACTGTCTGAGCGCCTGCATCTTTTGAAAGAATGAGCTGATTCTGATTTGGAAGAATCATGTAGTTGTTTGAAGAAATCAGTTTATATTTTTTTCCGGCACTGTCTATAAAATTTCCATTTGAAGATTCTACATATACATTTTTAATTTCTTTTGTAATGTCTGATGAAGGTAAAACGAAAATGGTTCCGGTGAGATAGTTTTTAGGAGAAAGCTTTATGTTTGTTACTGCATTTTTCCCGTAGAAAGTTTTTTCACACATCGCAAGCATGTCGTAGCGGATTGCAACATCAAATGTCCAGTTGTCTTTCGAAAGATTTACGCTTGCCCCTGGAGCCTGGTTGTCACCGCCGCCGATTGAGCGACCGATGTCAGATAAAGAATAAGTTTCCGGAAAGACAATATTTCTGTTTGAAATTTTTGCATCTTTGACAAGTCCGTCATCGGAAAAATATCCGAGTGTATATGTGTTTTTATTAAATTTGTCTGCAAACGCTCCGCTGATGTACCAGTGATTGTTTAATAAAAACCAGAGCGAAAAATCAACTTCCTGTTCAAATACCGGAACACCCAATGAGATGTTGAAATCTTTTCCGTAACCGAATGTTGCATTTGCTGTTGACTTGAGTTCCATGTTCCAGAAACCAGATGCTTCAAGCTCGATTTCTTTGTCGTATTCTGAATATTTGAAAAGTGAAGTTCCGTTTGAAGGATATTTCGGTTCGAGTTTATTCTGGTCTGTGAGAGTACCAGCCTGAGTCTGCTCTGATGTAGATTCTGATGGACGTACAGAAATGTTTTGTTCTACAGGTGTTGTCGTAGAATCAGGTGATGCGTTTTGTGCATTTGCTTTTGATGAAAGAAGTAAAAGTGGAACTGCGATCAACAGGGCTTTTGTGCTGTTTAAGAGTCTCGCTTTCTGAACTTTAATCTTCGGATATTTTGATTCAAGGTCGAGAATTGCTTTTTCTACAGTCTGCTTTTTTTCGTTTCCTGTTTCAAAAAGTTCGGGCTGGATGATTTGATTTGTTCCGATTACATTCTGAACGCCGACTCCCAAAAGTCTGACACCGCGGCCGAACTCATATTTTTTATCAAAAATCGAAAGTGCCCTTTCGTAAAGGTCATCGATGCATAAAATCGGAGTTTCATATTTGCACTGAGCTGTAACTGTCGTAAAATCTTCGTAACGAAGTTTTATCTGAACAGTAAGACTTGTCTTGCTTTCTTTGAGAAGCCTTTCCATGAGTTCGCTTGATAAATAGAGAAGGGCCGTTTCGATTGCGTTTCGGTCTGTGATGTCGTATTCAAATGTTGTTTCAACGCTCTGTGTATGAGACTTTGGCGGTGTTCTGAAATTTTCTGGTTCGAGGCCACGACAGACATTGTATAAAAATGATGCACCCGCGTCGCCGAAAATTCCACTTAAAAAATTTAGAGAATGACTTTTTATGTCAGAGACAGTTTTTAAACCGCATGAGTTGAGGTGTGAAAGAGTTTTTTCTCCGACTCCCCAGACATCTTTGAGCGGAAGTCTTTCCATAAAAGCTTCTTCGTCACCCGGCATGATTCTGTAAAGACCGTCAGGTTTTCTGATTTCGGAACAGATTTTTGCAAGGTAAGAATTTGTTGCAATTCCGATTGAGATTGTAAGGCCCGTATCGTTTTTAACTCTGTCTTTGATTTTCTGTGCAGCTTCTTCTGGTTTTCCGAAAAGACGTTCTGTTCCTGTCATGTCGAGGCATGCTTCATCGATTGAAAGCTGCATTACATCTGGAGAAAATTCTGAAAGGATGTCCATTACTTTGTCGGAGTATTCGCAGTAAAGACGCATATTGTGCGGAACAAAGATTCCGTTTGGACAAAGTTCAAGTGCTTTTGCAGAAGGCATTGCAGAGTGAACGCCGTATTTTCTTGCTTCGTAAGATGCTGTTGATACGACGTTTCTTCGCTGATGCGGGTCACCTGAAATTATGACAGGTTTTCCGCGATATTCAGGATGGACAACCTGTTCTACAGAAGCGAAGAAGGCATCGAGGTCTACATGGAAAAAACATTTTGAACTGTCGTCTTTCATTTAGTTTTGACCCCGGTTTTGCGTATCAATCGTGATGACCTGTTTTTCTTTAATGTACTGTTTTCTTCTTGTTGAAGTTGAGTTTGTCTGTGGAATGTACTCAGATGGATAATCGTCCTGAAGATAATATGCGCTTATTTCAATTGTGCTTAAACGGGAGTTGTCTGGTGTGTACGAAATTGAAATGTCTTCTGGAGGATAGTCTGGAAGAATGAACTGTACTTTATTGGAATTTTCAAGCTGCTTGTATGAGTAAGTTGTGTAATAAATCGGATTGTCTGATTCACCTGATACAAGAATTTCGACTCGTGCAGGATTCTTTGTTGTATTAACGGAAAGCCATCTGATTGTACCACCGTAATAATTTGTATCTCTGTAATTTACAGAGAGAAGGTGATTGTAGCTTACTTCGTTTACAGTTCCGTAGCTGTTCATCATTTCAAATTTCTTGAAGAACTGTTTCTGAATTAAATATCCGATTGCAAAAAACAATCCGATGAAAGCCGCAGTTGTAGTTACCTGAATGAGAGCATAATATTTTGGAAACTTTGATTTGATTCTGTTTTCCCTCTGCTTTTGTCTTTCTTTAAAGTTGATGTTTACAAGGATTCGCAGAATTGAAATGTAAATCGGAGTGAGTGCACAGCTTAAGATGATGTTGTAAAGCGGTCTTGAAATAATGAGAGACATCATTTCTGAAAAAGAAGAATAAATTAAAGTTTCATACAAAAGCTGAAAGTATGGAATGATACTTAAGAATAAGAAAATGTAAATCGAAACTGTTTTCTTAAAAAATCTTGAAACAAGAAGAATCAGATAAATTGCAACGAAAATGTAGAAAAGTGTGATGTCAATTGCAGAGAAGATGAAGATGTTGAGAAGGCTTGAAATCGTGATGAGATAGCCGTAAATATGATCAACCTGTTTCTTGTGATATTTCAATTCGAGAAGATATGCAAATGAAATGAAAATAATTGCAATTACGATTTTAAGTCCGAGAATAATCAGCGGATTTCTGAAAACTGTTCTGTAAAATAATCCTGCGATAAACTGACTGAGCTCGAGACAGAGTGTTGAGATAAAAATTGTTACAGGGATAAGATAAATCGAATGAATTGCACGTTTTGTAAAAAGAGTTTTTTGACTGTGTTTTTTTCTGAAAATAAATCCGAGGTCAGAGAAAATAATAAGACTGACTGTAATGATTATGAGAAGAAAAATAATTGTAACATGCTCACCAATGTAAAAAGTTTTCTTTCCAAGACTCAGCGGAATGTAATGGAGGTCGGTAGAAAAAGATTCCATTTTATTAAAATTATTGAGTAAGTCTGCGCAGAAGAGATCAAAATTTTCTCTTTCTGAAAAATCTTCTTTTAAATTGATTTCTACAGCAGGAATGTCGCGGCTTAAAAATGATGCAAGCTTGTTGCTCGACTGAAGGATTCCTAGTTTGTAGAGCGACATAAATGAGCCGCCCTTGATTGAAGCATAGATGTCATTTTTTTCGAGTGCTTCTGTTGTGAGTTTTAAAAGCCAGAGCGGTGTAATTTTTTTTGCAGATCCCGGGGTAATCGAGTTTGAACGCCTGTTTGAAAAATTGATAGGGATTGCAAAGATTGATTCTGAGCCTTCGATGTTTTCGCAGTAAAGCTCAGTTCCGGTCATGTCTTCATTTCCGGCAAGAGGCTGTCTGTCAGAAGCTGCAAGAAGGATTGAAACATTGAATCCGTAGTCTGTATTGAGGTTGTAATTTATAAGGTCGTAAAGATAGTCCAGCCTTGATACGATTTCTTCCTGTGAAAAGACGAACATAATTGAGTTGTACTGTCTTTCTTCGGGAAGGGCAAATCCCTGGGACTGTCTGATTGAAATTACAATATTATATGGAAAGTTATTCTTATCTGAACGGCAGAGCTGGCTTTTTCGGGCACGGTAGCCTTCAAGAGATATTGTTTCATAAAGTAAGTCAGAAAGTCCTTTACCCTGGAAAACTGTGTGTTCTTTAATCTGGCAGAATAGAGAAGATAGTAAGAAAGTGAATAAAAATAGACAAACTAACCCTGTTTTTTTCATTATTATAT
>JAGHSB010000122.1 GCA_018066075.1 Candidatus Treponema scatequi | reverse complement strand
ATAATACTTTCAAAACATACAGCTCCCGTCGAAAACACGGCTCAAAAAATGGCTGTGCTCGCGGGTGTAGTAGGGGGTATGACTGTGGCGCAGAATTTTTTTTGAACCACGTTTCCGACTCCGCTGTATGTTTTGAACATCTGAATAATGTTTGAAAATATTATTTAGATGTACGAATAGATAAATTTATGACCAAGATTTATGGAAGTTTTGATTTAATACTTTCATTTATGAGTCATAAATTTATCACTATACATACAAACATTTCGCGTAGTTGAGGTTGCGGCACAAAAAAAATTCTGCGCCGCAGTCCTGCTACTCTGGCACACCCACGAGCACAGCCTTTTTTTGTGACGCGTTCTCGACGTAAGCGAAATGTTTGTATGTCTAAAGAGAACTTTTTTTTAGGATTTTTAAATGGAATTTATTAAAACAAATCTTCCATATATCTTAGCCGGAATCTCTACAGGCGGTCAGTATGCGCTCATCGCTATCGGCTATACAATGGTTTATGGAATTCTCAGACTTATTAACTTTGCCCATGGGGACGTTTTTATGGCGGCTGGGCTTATAATGATTTATTCTTACACGGTAATGCCTTTGTGGATTTCAATTCCATTTACCATTATTTTAACGGTATTACTTGGATTTTCTGTTGAACGAATCGCATACAAGCCGCTTCGCACGGCTCCTCGTATGTCAATTATGATCAGTGCAATCGGTATGAGTTACCTTTTGCAGAACTTAGCTTTGTATGTAACAGGCGGTCTTACAAAATTCTTTCCTTCAATTCCATGGATCAGTGATTCAATTACAATCTTTGGAGCTGTAACAAAAAGAGTTACTGTAATCACACCGATCTTAACTATAATTCTTGTTGTGGCACTTGTTTATCTTATCCGCCACACAAAAATCGGAATGGCAATGCGTGCCGTTTCTAAAGACTTTGAAACTTCAGAACTTATGGGAATTAAAGTTGATACTGTAATCAGCTCGACATTCATCATCGGTTCTTTCTTAGCCGCAATCGGCTCTCTCTTGTTCTTCTCGAACTATCCTGGCGTTACACCGACAGTTGGTGCTATGCCTGGTCTTAAAGCTTTTGTAGCTGCAGTATTCGGTGGAATCGGTTCGATTCCGGGAGCTGTAATCGGAGCTTTCATTATTGGAATTTGTGAAAACATCATCAAAGGTTTAGGCTGGACAACTTTCTCTGATGCGTTTACTTTTGTTTTGTTGATTATTGTATTGATGTTCATGCCGACTGGTTTGTTCGGTGAGAAACAGACAGATAAGGTGTAAGCTATGAATAATAAATTGAACAACAAAAAATTAATTGACTATTCAATCGGCTTTGGCTTTCTGGCAGTTCTTATCATTGTAATTACAATTCTTGAAAATGTAATTCCACGCACAAGCATGCTTTTTACTGTTCTCAAAAAAGGTGCAATCTACGCACTCGTTGCAGTATCAATGAACCTTCTTAACGGTTTTACCGGTTTGTTCTCTTTAGGTCAGGCTGGTTTCATGCTTCTCGGTGCTTACACATATGCAATCTTTACAATTCCACTCAAAGCACGACCTCAGGTTTATCAGTACTTTAACGGTGGAATCATCAACTTTACGATTCCTGTTTTTGCAGCAATCATTCTTGCAGGGGTTGTTGCCGCAATCTTTGCATACTTGATTGGTCTTCCTGTTTTGCATTTGAAGAGCGACTATCTTGCAATCGCAACTCTCGGATTTGCAGAAATCATCCGCGCACTTTTTCAGTGGGACAAAATCGGTGTTGTAACAAACGGATCAAATCTTTTGAGAAGCTATCCTGTTTTCAAATCAACATTGTTCTATTTTGCAGTGAGTGGAATTTGCATAGCCGTGATCATGCTTTTGATAAATTCCACTTACGGAAGAGCATTTAAAGCAATTCGCGACGACGAAGTAGCAGCAGAAGCAATGGGAATCAACCTCGCAAAACACAAAAGACTTGCATTTGTAATTTCATCTTTCTTTGCCGGAATCTCTGGTGCGCTTCTTGCAATCTTTCAGACAACAATTCAGGCTGCACAGTTCAAGTCAGCAATGACATATGAAATCCTTTTGATCGTTGTAATCGGTGGAATCGGTTCCGTAACGGGAAGCTGCATTTCATCATTCCTGTTCATTGCATGTTCGGAATGGTGGCTCCGCTTCCTGGATGACGCAAACAAGAACTTGGGTTCACTTCAGATTTTGAGACCTGGTTTCAGAAAAGTAGTTTTCGCTGTTGTAATCATGTGCATCGTTCTTTTCTATCAGAAGGGAATCATGGGAGAAAATGAATTTTCATTCTCGAGACTTTCTCAGAAAGTGAAAAAACTTTTTTCTAAAAAATCTTCAGAGACAGAGGCTGCAAAATGAGTGACAACGTATTGAAAATGGAAAACGTAACGATGCAGTTTAGCGGCGTTGTTGCAGTAAATGACTTGAGTCTTGAAGTTAATAAAGGTGAAATCGTATCTTTAATCGGACCAAACGGAGCAGGTAAGACAACAGCATTCAATGTTGTAACTGGTGTTTATGCTCCGACAAATGGTGCCGTATATTTTAACGGAAAAGAAATCGTAGAAAATTTTCCTCGCGGAAAAATGAAAAAACTTTATTCAGGAAGAGACAAGGGTAAGTTTACAAGACACCTTGAACCTACTCCTGATAAAATTACAAAACTCGGAATCGCAAGAACATTCCAGAACATTCGTCTCTGGAAAAGCCAGACAGTATTTACAAATGTACTCATCGCAAAACATCTTCGCAGAACATCAAATGTATTTACTGCAACATTCCGTTTGAATGCCGCAGAAGAAAAAAGACAGAAGACAGAAGTAGAAGAACTTTTGAAAATATTGGGTCTCTATGAAGTAAAAGATGAACTTTGTACATCACTTCCATACGGACTTCAGCGCCGTCTTGAAATTGCACGCGCTCTCGCAACAGAACCAAAACTTCTTCTCCTCGATGAACCAGCTGCCGGCATGAACCCGCAGGAAACTGCAGAACTCACAGCATTCATCAAAAAGATCCGCGACGACTTTAACCTTACAATTCTTATGATCGAACATCATATGGATCTCGTAATGGACATCTCTGACAGAATCTACGTATTAAACTTCGGTGCCCTCATTGCAAAAGGAACACCAGCAGAAGTTCAGAATAATAAAGAAGTAATTGCCGCATACCTTGGCGAACCGGAGGAAAATAATGCTTAGTATCAAAGACTTACATGTTTCTTATGGTGGAATTAAGGCACTTCGCGGAATCAATGTAGATGTTGAAGACGGAAAAATCGTAACTTTGATCGGTGCAAACGGTGCCGGAAAATCAACTCTTCTCAGAACAATTTCAGGTCTTGTAAAGGCCGAAAGCGGAAGCATTGATTTTAATGGAACTGAATTGACCGGGCTTGCTGTAAATAAAATCTGTTCTCAGGGAATTGCTTTGAGTCCTGAAGGCCGCCGTGTATTTACAGATTTGTCTGTAGAAGAAAACTTAAAAATCGGTGCATACCTCAGAAGCGATAAAAAAGAAATCGAAAAAGACATGGAATGGGTTTATGAACTTTTTCCACGCTTAAAAGAACGCTCATGGCAGTTTGCAGGAACTTTGTCAGGCGGTGAACAGCAGATGCTCGCAGTAGGCCGTGCTTTGATGTCGAGACCAAAAATCTTGATGCTCGATGAACCATCCCTCGGTCTTGCTCCTCTTGTTGTTCAGCAGATTTTTGAAATTATCAAGACAATCAACAAAAAAGGTGTTACAGTATTACTTATCGAACAGAATGCAAATATGGCACTTAAGATTGCTGATGTAGCATATGTAATCGAAACTGGTGAAATCGTTTTGAAGGGAAGCGGTAAAGAACTTCTTGAAAACGATACTGTTAAAGAAGCATATCTTGGAAAGAAAAAATAATCTCTGTTAAGAGTTATAAAGTATTCCATTTTATAAAGGCGGG
>JAGHSB010000241.1 GCA_018066075.1 Candidatus Treponema scatequi | reverse complement strand
TGGTACAATATCGTGAATCTTTATACCGGGAATGACAGTTCCGTACTGCTCATAAAAATCATGAAAGTACTTAACTGCAGCTGTAAATCTTGAGCCGCCAATTCTTCCCCATACACCCTGAAACGCCAGATATTGTTTTATATATTTACTTGAATCCCAGTCTTCTGCTTCAGGATTTGGATTATCAAGACCATACCAGTCATAGACAATCTGATATTCAAGAACAAAACCTAAATTAACTTTATCTCTTGTTGCCCACCACAAACTTGCAGTTCCCTTTGAACGAGGATTCTGAATTTTGCCATTCAGTTCCTGCAAATGTGTAAAATACTGACCGTAAATATGAAGTTCACCTAACTGAAAGTTTAAATCACAACCTATAGCCTGAGGATAGCGGTTAGGATCTTTATCTGCCCATGTTTTCCAGAAAACATCAAATGCACAGTTTCTAAGATTTGCATCTAACTTAGCAGCATAACAAAGATTTCCTATACTCGCCTTCGGGTCAAGTTCTGTTGATTTTTCAAACTGCTCATAATAAACAAGACCTTCAAGATTAAACTTCCATATTGGAACATCTACCTGAATTGCAAACTTTGAGTTTTTCATCTTTGTAGTTTTATTAAGGAGCAAATCTTCCGGGTTATATTCATAGTTCGATTCATCATCAAGAATATTTGTATCAAAAATTTTACTGTTTCCCCAGGTAAGCTCTTTCTTTCCAGCCATGACATAGGCAAAGTTCCAGAAATTATAATTCATATAGAGTTCGTAAAGCCCAAGTTCCATTTCAGGAAATTTTACGAGGATAGTTCCTTTTATTGAAAAATAATCTGTAGGTCTTGCAGAAAAACCAAGCTTGCTTTCAAAAACTGCACCAGGTTGTGATTCTTCAAACGGATAATAAATTTCACCGCCAAGTCTGGCATTAAGATTTCCAGAAAAAACAATTCCTTTTCTGCTATCTGGAATTGATTCCTGCTGAGGAGTCTGTTCTGTAATGATTGGTGCTGTTGCGTCTTCTGTATTTGAGAAAAGATCATCGAGGTCGTCCATCTCATCTGGGATGCCGGCCTCGAGCTCTGATTCGATTTCCTGATCGCTATCAACTTTTTCGGAAATCTTTTCTTTATTTTGTGCTTTTGCTGCATTCTGAGCAAAAGCACTTACAGTAAAGAGAATTAAAAAAGCTGAAAATAAAAATACTTTCTGAAATAAATCCTTCATCTATTGATTAGTCACACTTTTCTTCGAGATATTGTTTAGAGTATACAATATTAGGCTGCTTTTGAAAAGAGATATTGGAGATTGTAATCTGTGTTTTTTCGTACTGAATTTTTCCGTCTACTTTTGTACCGCGAAGATTGTCCACGATGAGCATGCTGCCAGGAACAGAACGGCCTTCAACTTTCTGATAGCTTGGAATTGCTGTAGTTCTCAAAAGCTGTCCAGAAAGACTGTAGTCTTCTTTTTTGCGGATAAGACCATCTTCTATGCTAACCCAGAGTTTAATTTCCGGATAATCTACATTCTTTTTTGAAGATTTCAAATCAAAAAGCACGCATTCAAATTGACCAAGCTTTACTTCACTGTATGAAACGATGTCATAATCCTTTGAAAGTGTCTGTGGAATGAAGTCTGAGTTGTTGAGGTTTGTGTTCTGAAATTTGTTTTTTGCAGAAGTATAAGTAAACTGCTTGTCTTTAGGATCGAAAAACCAGATTGAAGAATCAAACTGAACATATCCTTTGCCTTTGTCTGCTTCTGGTCCTGTAATCAAAATTGTAAACATGCTAGAAGCATCACGACGGAACATTGTCGCATTTGTAATTGATTTTCCAGATCCAGGTTTACTTGTTACAATTGCATAATCGCCTTTGAAGTCTGTTCCTGAATAGTTTGTATTTTTGTCTGCTTTAGCAAGAAGAGCTGCTGCGTCAGTCTTTGAAATTTCTGCACTTAAAGGACTTAATAAAGCAAATGCAAATAAA
>JAGHSB010000046.1 GCA_018066075.1 Candidatus Treponema scatequi | reverse complement strand
GTTTATAACCAACTTTTCCTTGTTCATATTCTGACAAAATTTTCATCTTAAATTCAACTGGATAATTCATTTTTCATAATAAATTTTGTCCAATTTTTTGGTGTCAGTTCAGTATAATGGGGGGGGGCATTTGGATGTCAATTTTAAAAATTTGAAAGTTGGATATATTTTTTATGAAAACGCGTATTTTATGTGTGGAGGCAAATAGATGAATGACATAATTAATTCCACCGATTCTCAAATACCAGACATCGCAAATCAAACACAGCCAGTTCTTCAGCCCGCGCATCACCCGCAGTACCGCGACCGATTGTTCAAAGCAATCTTCGGCCGGGACACCGAACAAAGTAAAAAATGGCGTCTGGAACTTTACAACGCGCTAAATGGTTCTCATTACACAGACCCGGACGCGCTCAGACTCAACACAATCGAAAATGTAATTTACATCACGATGAAAAATGACGTCTCGTTTCTCATCGATTCGCAGATGAATCTCTATGAACAGCAGAGTACGTATAATCCGAATATGCCGCTCAGAGGCCTGATGTATTTTTCGCAGCTGTATCAGATGTTCATTTCTCAAAAAGAAAAAGACGTACACAGTTCAAAAATTGTGAAAATTCCAAATCCGAAATTTATTGTCTTTTACAATGGCACACAAAACTTTCCGGACAGGTTAAAGCTCAGGCTCTCGGACGCGTTTGAAAAATCAGATAAGTCAGGTGACTTTGAATGGACGGCGGAGATGATTAATATTAATCCAGGACATAATGAGACTCTTCAAAAAATCTGTGAGCCGTTATATAATTATACAAGTTACGTTTCAAGAATTTCAGACAACAAGAAAAAGGGACTGACTGCAAAAGAGGCGGTCGATGAAGCCGTGGACTGGGCAATTAAAGAAAATCTTTTTGACGGCTTTTTCAAATTGCAGAAAGAGGAGATCTTAGCGATGAGTTTGACAGAATACGATGAAGAATCAATTCACAGAGCTTGGTACAATGATGGACTCGAAGATGGAATTGAACAGGGTATCGAGAAGAATAAAATCGAAAATGCAAGAAAGTTTTTTGAAAACGGAGTTTCGATAGGGCTTATCGCAAAATCACTTGATATGTCTGAACAAAAAGTAAAAGAAATTGTCAAAGACGTTATCGTTGTATAATTTCATTCCACTTAAACAATTTGAAAGCTGTTTATTTTTCGTCTTCTTTCGGAAGGTTTTTAAAATAAATTACGACACAGATTACGCCCGGAACTGCAGAAAGCATAAAGGCCAGAGGCTGTGCTTCCTGGAGCCCCGCAACGCCGCGCAGTTTTGATAAAATTAAGATAAGTGGAATGTATAAGACTCCGCCTCTGAGCGACGACAACACAAGCGATGACAGTTTTCTTCCGGTTGACTGTAAAAGCATTTCCGTGACCATGCAAAGCGGCATGAAAAGCTGGGCAATGCACATAAGGCGCAATGCACGGATTCCGATTTTGATGACTTTTGGGTCATCTCTAAGAGCACCGACAATCTCTCCTGGAAAAATCAATGCAAAAACAGTGATGACGGCGAGTATTCCTGTTGAGAAAAGAATTGCATCTTTGTAAGCCTTTCTGACCCGGCTGTATTTTTTTGCCCCGTAATTGAATGCACATATCGGCTGGAATCCCTGCCCGATTCCGAGAGCGATTGCAAAAATCGCAAATGAAACACGGCTTACTATGCTGAGCGCTGCGATTGCGGCATCTCCTGCAACAAGAGCGGCACTCTGATTGAGGATGATTGTTGCAACGCCGCCGAACGCCTGCCTTACAAGACTCGGTAAACCAGTCGTAAGAATATCGCTCTGTCTTTTTGAGAAAAACGAAATTGACTTGATTGAAATCTTTGCCTGAGTTTTGCCGCTTAAAAAAATTCCAAGTAAAATAGCAAAACCAATCACCTGAGAAATTGCTGTCGAAAGTCCCGCACCTGCAATTCCCATATCAAAACCGAACATAAAAATTGCATCGCCCGCAATATTCAAAATTCCACCTGAAAGAAGACCAATCATTCCGAGAACGGCTTTTCCTTCGTAGCGGAGAAGATTATTCAAAGTGAAAGTTGCAACGACACAAGGCGCTGTAGAAAGAATAAAATAAAGATATGTTTTTGCGTGAGGTGCAATTGTCGGAGTGCTTCCGAAAAAGACAACGAGCGGATCTATAAATATCAGACTGAAAACTGCAACGATAAAACCAAGCACAAGCGAAGTAAAAAATCCTGTCGATGCAATTCTGGTTGCTTCTTCAATATTCTTTTCGCCGAGCCTTCTTGAGACGATACTGCCGGATCCCTGGCCGCACATAAAACCGATTGCCTGAAGTACAGTCATGAAACCGAATACTACTCCGACAGCCCCACTCTGACTTGTTCCGAGTTTGCCGACAAAAGCCGTGTCTACAAGATTGTAAATAGTTGTTCCGAGCATTGAAATGATTGTCGGAATTGAAAGCTTGATGATAAGGCGCGGGATTGGCGTCTCAGTCATTAAACGAAACTGTTTTGCTGAATCTGCCATACCTCTATTTTACTGATACCATCTTATGTAATCAACTTCCATCACAGCGCGCTCTGTTTTTTTATCGATGTCACCGCCGAGATTGCCACCCATTGCAACATTCATCAAAATGTGAAAGTTCTGGTCGTAAGGCCATGCCATCCAGTTGTCTTCGTTGTTATGCGGATTTCTGTATTCTGAAATTACTTTTCCGTCGTAGTACCAGGTAATCCCTTCGGTTGTCCAGTTAACGGCGTATGTGTGCCACTTCTTGTCCATCTTTTTTACTTCAACGCCTTTTGAAGAGATCGGAGTTCCACCGTGGCCGGAAAGACAATGAAGGTTTGCGTAAACTTTGTTTCCCCACATATTTGCAGAAGCTTCCATTACATCGATTTCACCAGAGCGAGGCCATGTTCCGTAAACATTGTTTTCTGGTAAAAGCCAGAGTGCAGGCCACGACCCTTTCACCGCCGGAACTTTTGCTCGAAATTCGATATAACCATAAGTCATCGCTTTTTTATATTGAGTTACCATTCTGGCACTTGTCCATTTGCCGCCGTCTTTTCTGGCAACGATTTTCAAAGTACCGTCTGAAACATAAGAATTGTCTCTTTTGGATGTATAATTCTGAACTTCGTTATTTCCCCAGCCGTGACCGCCTTCTTTGAAAATCCAGTTAGCAGCATTCGGTTCATCTGATTCTCCGTCAAACTCATCTGCCCAGACGAGCTTCATATCGTTTTTTACAAAATCCGGAAGCGTATCTTTTTTCGAAGAACATGATGTGGCGGCGAGGAAAATTCCACTTAATAAAATCACTCCGAAAAATAAATTACACTTTTTCATAAAAACCTCAGAAAGATACTTTTTATAAAATTATAGCAGAGTTTCCGTAGAACGCAAATTTTCAATTAAATGCAGTCAGATTTCGCAAAACTGATTGACAGCCGGGCAAATTCCACTTAAATTACAATTATCAAGGCAACCGGTTGCCTTAACTATTTTTTTCTATATTTGAGGAATATTCTATGAACGCAAACGCTCGTAAAGTGGAACAGATTAAGGCTTTGGCTCCTGAAAAGTCAAACAGCTCGGTTATTAAAATCGACGGAGACTTGTGGTACAAAATTGAAAACTACGATTCGATTCCGCCGTTTTTTATGACGATTACAAGTTCAAGTGACATCTGGAATTTCATCTGGTCGACAGGCGCTTTGAGTGCAGGACGAAAAGATTCGGGCTATGCAATTTTTCCATATTACACTTGTGACAAAATCGATGACTTTAAAAACAACGCAGGACCATTTGCTGCAGTCAAAGTAAAACGCGATGACGGCATCTATTACTGGGAACCTTTTGCAACAGCTCCTGCTTACAAAGTAAAACGAAACCTCTACAAAAACTCACAGGGCTCGCACATCATCTTTGAAGAAATCAACTCAGAGCTTAACCTCACTTTCAAAACTGGATGGACATCAAGCGCAAAGTTTGGCCTTGTTAAAATTTCTTCAATCAAAAATAATGCAGGCGTTGATCAAACAGTTTCTGTTCTCGACGGCTGCCGAAATGTAATGCCTGCTTCTGCAAGCGTTGACCTTCAGAACAATTCATCTGTTCTTCTCGACGCATACAAAAAGACAGACTTAGACCTCGAAACAAATCTTGCACTCTTCTCTCTTTCAAGCGTACTCACAGACCGTGCCGAGCCTTCTGAATCTCTGTGGGCAAACACAGCGTGGTTCAACATCGACACTCCTGTTTACCTCGACTCTGCAGTAGAAAATATTTTTAAAACAGATGATAAAATGGAATTTACAGAAGCACAGACTCATGTTTTAAAAGGTGGCCGCGCTTCGTGCAACATCATTAAGACATTTAATCTTCACACAGACTCAGAAGAAAAATGGTATCAGGTTTTTGATACTAAACTTGATCTTTCTCGCGTTCAGAATCTCCGCTCACTTTTGAAAAACCGCGATGCACTCACAAAAGAATTGATTACCGACATCGAAGACGGAAAAAAACTTCTCGACAAATACATCGGTGACGCAGACGGACTTCAGGACACAGCAGACGAAATCACATGCATTCACCACAAGGCAAACGTAATGTTCAACATCATGCGCGGCGGTGTGTTTGCAGATAATAATTTGATTCATGTTTCTGACTTCATCAAGTTTGTTGATACAAGAAATAAGAATAAAGTGGAACTTGCAAAATCTCTTTTCACAACTGAGACCACAACTTATTCAGAATTAAAAGAAACAGTTTTAAAAACAAAAGACGATCAGCTCTATCGCCTTTATCTTGAATATCTTCCTCTTTCATTCTCACGCCGTCACGGTGACCCGAGCCGTCCATGGAACAAATTCTCAATAAACTTAAAAGACTCTCTCGGAAACCCGATCCTCAACTACGAAGGAAACTGGCGCGACATCTTCCAGAACTGGGAAGCTCTTGCAATGAGTTATCCGACTTACACAATGGGAATGATTTCAAAATTTGTAAACGCAACAAGCTGCGACGGCTTTAATCCGTACAGAATTACAAGAAGCGGTCTCGACTGGGAGGTTCCAGAACCAGACAATCCGTGGTCAAATATCGGATACTGGAACGATCACCAGATCATTTATCTCTGCAAACTCCTCGAACTTCAGAACGACCTCAACCCAAAAGCTCTTTCTGAAATGTTCAATAAAAAATTGTTCACAACTGCAAACATTCCATATCACATCAAGTCATATGCAGAAGTTGAAAAAAATCCACGCGATACAATCGCTTTTAACTATAAACTCAATGACAAAATTACAGAAGACCAGAAAAAATACGGAACAGATGCAAAGCTCATGAACAAAAACGGAAATCCGTATCTTGTTACATTGACTGCAAAACTTTTGCAGCTCTGTCTGACAAAACTCTGTAACTTTGTTCCTGGCGGCGGCGTATGGCTCAACACACAGCGCCCTGAATGGAATGACGCAAACAACGCTCTTGCAGGTTATGGACTTTCAATGGTAACAACATGTTATCTTCGCCGCATGCTTGCATTCTTAAAAGAAATCTATTCAAATGCAAATGATGAAAGCTTTGAAATTCCAAAAACAGAAAAAGCACTCTTTGATTCACTCGTAAAAATCTACGGCGCAAAACCAGAAGACACAATGACAGAAAGTACGCGCGCAGCTTTTACCCGCGAATGTGGAAAAGCATTTGAAACAGAACGCATTTCATTTTATATGAACAATGGACTTCTTGATAAAACAACACATCTCAAAAAATCTGATTTGATTGCAGCACTCGATTTGTTCAACTCACATCTCGAATACTCAATCAAGGCAAACAAAAAAGAAAACGGGCTCTATCATTCTTACAACACACTTGCAATTAACAAAGACGGAATGAAAATCGTTTATCTTCAGGAAATGCTCGAAGGTCAGGTTGCAGTTTTATCAAGCAAACTTTTGACACCAAAAGAAGTTTGCGAAATGTACAAATCACTTCGCGCAAGTGCAATGTACGAACCACGCCAGAGCTCATACATGCTCTACCCTTCAAAAGAACTTCCTGACTTTATTACAAAGAACATCGTTTCAAAATCAGAAGCTTCAAAAATCGCAGCCCTCAAAAAAGAACTCGATAAAAACTACACAGCACCTGACACTTCGTGCATCATTTACAACGACTCGATCGACAGTGCAGTCTGCCACTTCAATCCAGATTTCAGAAACGCTGCAATGCTCAAAGACCAGATGACAAAAAACAAAATCGACCCTGCAGAACAGGAAGCAATCGAATCACTCTACGAAGCAACATTCCATCACGCAACATTCACAGGCCGCTCAGGAACATTCTATGCTTACGAAGGAATCGGTTCGATTTACTGGCACATGGTTTCAAAACTCCTTCTCGCAGTTCAGGAAAACTTCGAATGGGCAACAGCCGGCTCTCCAGAAAAATCAGAACTTGCAAAAATCTATTACGAAGTCAGAAGCGGCTTGAGCTTCAACAAGACTCCTGAGATTTACGGCGCATTCCCGACAGATCCATACTCACACACACCATCAGGTCAGGGCGCAAAACAGCCTGGTATGACAGGACAGGTTAAAGAAGAAGTCATCACACGATTTGGCGAACTCGGAATGAAACTCAAAGATGCAAAACTTTTCATCAATCCTGATTTGCTTTACAAAAAAGAATTTAACGAAGATGGAACTTTGAGCTTTACAAGATTCGGCGTTCCGTTTACTTACAAATTGACATCCGGAAACGGATGCAAGATTAATGTTGATGGAACTTCTTTCGACAGCTGCATCTCAGAAGATGTAAGTGCAAAGTTATTTGCAAGAGATGGAAGCATAAAAGAAGTTGTTGTTGAAGTTGGAGAGGAGATTTTATTAAAATAAGCGATTTTAAGACCTTGTAAAATTTTCTGTGTAAATGGCTAACAAATATGATACTCTTAAGGAGGTGTACAATGTTGGCCAAAACAAAAGAAAAAGATGTCATCGACCAGTTGCTGGATCAGATTGATTTCCATGGGATGATAACAGAAGAATTAGCCGGAGAAAACGGTTTGCTCAAAAAACTGACAAGCCGTTTTTATTCCAAAGCTCTGGATGCCGAAACGGCTACACATTTTCAATGACCAGATTATTTCGATGTATTCATTCGGAATGAGTACCCGTGATATTCAGCGTCATCTGCAGCAGGTGTATGGTGTTGAAGTATCACCAGAAACAATTTCAAACATCACAGAATCTGTCATGATCGATGTCCGTGAATGGCAGAACCGGCCGCTTGAAAAATCATATCCTATTCTTTTTCTAGATGCCTTACGCGTAAATTCCTGCCAAGACGGCAAAAACATCAACAAAGCCCTTTATACAGCACTGCATCGTTCACATGATTCGTAATTCTACAAAGTTTGTTTCGTACAAAGACCTTAAGGCTGTCTGCCGTGATTTGAAAGAAGTCTATTCTGCAATTAATGCTGAAAGCGGCCACGAAGCACTGGAACCGCAGGCTCAAGCATCTCGATTGTTTTCAACAACCACTTCCATAAACCGCCTGTGGCAATTAGCACCATAATCAAAAAACGCTAGTTTGTTGAACGAACAAGGCGGATGCCAAGTTGATCCGCAGTGGACTCCGCCGATCCGTTTCCACGTCTAGAAACTATACAAAGACTAACCCAATTTTGAAAGCTACCGCCACGATAAACGTGGTTATCTGAGGACGAAGCCCCCAAAGGATTTAAAACATGTCCTGAAGAATCTTTTATATCATATTTTGTTATTTCAACATTATTAAAGTCATAACACCATTCAGATACATTACCACTAACATCATAAAGATTTAAT
>JAGHSB010000275.1 GCA_018066075.1 Candidatus Treponema scatequi | reverse complement strand
ATATAATGGAACTAATAGAAAAATGAAACAAAATAAGGCTTTTTTCGCATTTTTAATAGCATTTTTTGCAATTTTCACACAAAGTTTATTTTCTCAAAGCTATAATTTGGACCTTTCTAAAATTTTCAATGAAAAACTCTCAGAAACAGAAAAAAAACAGCTTTTGGAAGGCAAAGTCCTTTATAAAAATATCGGAAGAGCTTCAAATATTTCCCTTATCGACGAAAAAAATGTTTTAAAACCTATAAAAGATTTAAAACCTAATTATCTTGCAGAAATCATCCAGATAGTCAAAATGCCAGACAAAGCACCTTTTCCTCTCGTCAAACTATACGACATATTGGAAGACATACCTTCTTACAAAGGAATCCCATATTATTCAGAACATAATGACATCTGGGTTGACCTTTATTCTGAAGCAAAAATTCACAACAAGTTTGATACAAGAACTTCAACAGAATGGGTAAAAGAAATCAATGCAGAGTTTTACATGGATCCATTTGAAACAATAATGTCTGACATCAAGATTCATTCACCAATCAGCAGTTACAATGATTATGTAATTTATGAAAATACAAATACATCAACAGTCAAATATCATGATTTCACATGCGTAAAACCCGGAAAAATGAAGTCAATGATTTACGCATTTGAATATGGTGGTTATGTTATTTTATACGGAGTCGGCGGTCTCAATGCACCAAAGGTTCCTGTTATGAGTGCCCGCATCGAGCTCTCATTTATGAACAGAATTAAAACATTCTGCAACTTTGTTTTTACAAAATTAAATGAAAAATAAATTGATTTTCCATTTATAAAAAATTTGAGTGGAATTTCGAAATAAGGAATTTTAATATGTTTACTGATGTCGTTATTTTAGCCGGTGGTTTTGGAGAAAGACTTTGGCCTGCAAGCCGTCCTGATAATCCGAAACAGTTTTTAAGCCTCGGAAGCGGAATCTCATTATTACAAAATTCCATCATGCGCGCACTCGCCCTTAAACCTCAAGGAAAAATCATTATCGCAACAAGAAAAGATTTGCTCGAATCCTGCGCAAAACACGCATTTGAACTCTGCGAAAAAGTTTCAGCTGACGACAAAAACAAAATCTTAAAAGACTTGATTGTCCTCGCAGAACCAGAACCGAAACATACGACAGCACCAATCATTCTTGCATGCCACATGCTCGAAAAACTCGATCCTCAGACACAGCATTCGATTCTTGTTTTGACATCAGACCATGTAATCAAACCTGTAGAAAACTTTGCTTCAGACTGCGAAGAAGCATTTAAGGCTGCAGTTACAGACAAGTTCGTATGCTTTGCAATTCCACCGACAGAACCAAGCACTGGATACGGCTACATCAAAACTGGTGACAACCTCACTCCAAAGACTTACAAAATCGACACATTCAAGGAAAAACCAGACGCAAAAACAGCCCGGGAATATTTTGAAAGCGGCAAATACTTCTGGAACTCAGGAATGTTCGGCTTTACTTCAAGCTTCTTAAAATCAGAACTTTTAAAATGTGAACCTGACGTATCAAAAGCATTTGAAGTTTGTGAAAATGGAAAGGCTCCAAAACTTGCAAAAATTCACAATATCTATTACATCAAAAAATGGCCTGAAATGGAAAAAGCATATGCAGTAACTCCAAAAATTGCCATCGACAACGCAATCGCTGAAAAGACATCAAATGCCTATGCAGTAAGTACAACTTTCAACTGGGATGACGTCGGAAGCTGGGATGCTTTTGCAAAATTCTCTGAAGGTGAAGATAATGTAATTGCACAGGCTCAGGCTGAAAACAACTTTGTATATTCAGATATTCCAGTAGCACTTTGTGACGTTTCAGACCTCATAATTGTTATTAAAAATGGCAAGGCACTCGTCATGAAAAAAGGTTCTAGTAATCTTGTTCGTGATGTGGTAAAATCAATTAAATAGACTTATATGGAGATATTTATGTGGTGGATGATTGCTTTTTCTTTCGTTGTCAGTGCTGGAACAATTCCTCTTATTATCATGCTCTGTAAGAAAAAAGGCTGGTATGATACAACTGACGAAAGAAAAATTCATAAAGGCAACATTCCTCGTCTTGGCGGCGTTGGAATCATGCTCGGATTTGTTTCATCTACAATGATTTATTTTATAGCATCTCCTTCAAATAAAATTTCTCATGTTTTACCAATTATCATAGCAGGGTCAATCATTTTCATTGCAGCCCTTCTCGATGACTTTTTCAATTTCAAGGCTAAAATCAAGCTTATCCTCCAGGTAGCAGCAGCCGTAATCGTCATCTGCTTTGACTTCAGATTCAAATACATATTCGATTGGGAACTTCCACTCTGGTTCAGTTATATCCTTTCATTCTTCTGGATTATCGGAATCATTAACGCACTCAATTTAATTGACGGTCTTGACGGTCTCTGCGGTGGAATTTCACTTTTGATAATCGGATCTCTCGGAGTAATCTTCTTCTGTGCAGAAGCTATTGATACTAGAGCAAGTGCTGCAGTCTGTTTCATGATGGCTGCCGCAATTCTCGGATTTCTTGTATGGAATAAACCGCCTGCAAAAATCTTTATGGGTGACGGTGGAAGCCAGGTAATGGGATTCATGATTGCAGTACTCCCATTGTTTGATTCAACTCCGAACTTTAACTACAACAAACTTCTCGTAATGATTGTTCTCGTAAGTATTCCAGCACTTGATACAATTGCAGCAATGTGGCGTCGTACTCGAGAACACAGATCTTTCATGTCTCCCGATTCAAGACATATCCATCACAAGCTCATTGCTTTAGGCTTTACAAAAGTACATACTTTAATTTTCCTTCTTTCAATTCAGACTTGTCTCTGCGTTGCAACAGGACTCGGTATGTACCTTCGTAAAGACAAAGGTTCCATTTTACTTTTCGTCGTTTTTGTATTTATGGTTGCTTTTTACAGTTCAATACATTTTATTTATTACACTGTTACAAACAATAAACCTGTAGACATCAAAGACCTTCAGAACGAAACTTCCTCAAAAGCAAAAGAAGCAACAAAATCTAAGGGTTCAAAAAAAGCAAAGTGAAAAACAAATATCTCAAAAAATTAATATTTTCTTTTCTGGTTTTCTCTTTTTCACAAATTCCACTTAATGCAGAAACTTTTCAGATTTCTCAAGAAACATACTCAATAACAGGAAAGACAAAAGAAGAACACCTCTCACATAAAGTTCCGGTTGATCACAACCGAATTTTTGACACAAAAGAAGAAGTTGAAAGCTATGTCGAAAACTTAAAGCAGAAATTAATTAACCTGCGACTTTTCGATGAAGTTTCAATTGATTGTACTTATTCTTCAGAACAGCAAAATGAAACGACTTTAGTGTCTCTTATAATTACTGTCGTTGATTCAAAAAGCACGATTATAGTTCCATATTACAAATACAATTCTAAGCACGGACATGTAATTACAGGTGTTTACAGAGATTCTAATTTTCTCGGAAGCATGGAGACAATGCAGACGGAACTGTTTTTTGAAATGAAAAACAAGAAACAGGGAGAAGGACTCGATTTTACTCTTGGTTCTACTTTTGAATATGATGTTCCTTTTTATCTTGGAATCGTTGAAGCAAGCTTTATAAATGACTACATGTTAAAATACACATTTGGCAGTGATTTACCGCAATGGGACGGAACTACAGGCTTTATATTTGTCCTCCCTTTTGACAATATCAAACCAGAATTAAAACTTCTTCAAAAAGCAGTTCACGATCTCGATTATCAGATTTATAACGATCAGCTTTATTTTTCAGAAATTGCAGAACTTGGAGTACCGATTACTGTTTATTCAAGTAATGTAATCGGTGACATTGTTTACAGGCCTGCAATTAATTACACATACAACTGGAAACCAGATTCCAAAATCAGTGTCCGTGATGATGATCTTTTAAGCCCGGAACTTCTTTTTTCAAACGGATTTGAATTTGAAAACATCAACTGGTACGGGAACAGACGAAAAGGAATTTCGTTTAAACTGAGCCAGGATACAGGATATAACTTTCTTATTAATGATATCGTAGTTGGTGGAGAAGCAGAGTTTAAAGGCTATTTTTCAAATGATTTTGCTGGAATTAACCTCAGGTTGTATGGTTTTGTATACGCAAATAAGAACAAACGCTTTGAAGAAAGGCTCAGAGGTATTAAAGATGACAAATGCTTCTTTGCAGACTCTTATTTTACAGATATCAATGCTACAAGCTCCCCTGCTGCAATTGTTTTGAATCTCGACTTTCCTATCACAATATGGACGACTGATTTTGAAAAAATGCATATGCCTGTCTTCAAGGGTTTAAACTTTGAGCTTCAGGTAGTACCGTTCATAGATATCGCACTTAACAAAAACCGTGTAACCGGAAGAACTTTTGATTTAAGGGATGGCTTCTACACCGCCGGAATCGAATTTATAGCTTACCCTCTCAGATGGAAATCACTCTGTGTAAGAGCTAGCGCAGGATTTGATCTTGGAAGAACATTATTTAAAAATGCAATCGACACATCATGGAGACCAGACGTGTCGATTTATGAACTTTCAGTTGGAATCGGACTTTTCTATTAATCTTCTATTTCTGGAAGATTGTCTACTGCATCAACATCAGGAAAAACAATTTCCTTGTGTGAATTAATTTTATCAACCTGAGTTTTTGCAGCATTCTTGAAATATTTATTCGGACAAGATTTGCTTAAAACTTTTGCAATATCAACAGGAAATTTAGTAAATTTCATTTTAATTCCATAATCATACAAATTATAGAAACTCTGCCAGAATCCGTTTTCATTGCACCATCTTAAGATATCTGGATAGCGTTCAATTTCTTTAAAAAACTGGTCAAGATTTTCATAAGAGTAATCAGATTCCCTTTCTTCAAGAATTGAATTGATGTGTGTAAAAGCAATTAAAACCGCATAAGCATTTGAAATATATGCTTTTTCATACTGCTTACTTTTGATATAGATGTCACTTAACTTTGTAAAAGCTTTAAGAGTTGTCGGAGCATCAATACGATAAAGCATAAAAAATCTTGAAGAATTATCTTCTTTTGTAGATCTTGAAGTTCTTAAAATTGCATTCTGTAAATTTTTATCTTTAAAACGACCACTTTTTTCAGCAATGATAAGAAGAGCTTTTTCATTTTCTACAACCTGACCATTATACTCTGCTATATCAGCTTTTTCATACAAAATTTCATTTACCTGTGAAGGAATTTCTAAAAGTGATGCAGTTTCCCATGCTTTTTCAAGATATTTCAAAGCCATATTGAACTCGCCTTCAATTTTATAGATTTTGGCGATGAGAAAATATGCTTCCGGATAGTCAATTCGTGATAAAAGATATTCTTTTAATTTCTGAATGGAATCTTCAAAAAAATCTTTTCCGAATAATTTAACCCATTTATTGATTATTGAAACTGTTTCATATTCCTGGCGTTCGTTGAGAATTGCAACTACATCATCAATTGCATCTCCCACTCTTCTAACCTGATATGGTTTTAATGAATTTGCCAGTCTGAAATCAATGTATTCAACTTCTATTTTTCTCTGAGCAAGACATTCTGTTACAAGTGACATTGCAGATGAGTAATCAGCCCTGTCAAATGCAGACTGTGCTTTCTGAAGTATTTTCCACGAACCGTTGAGATCTTTAGGTTTAACCGGGTTATTTGCAAAAGTGGAATTTATAAATAAAGCAAATACTGTTAAAAGTGCGATTTTTATTTTTGAAATACCGAATCTTTTCAAAGTGAATTAAGCTCCTCTTCAAATACATTATCGGCATCTTTTACGTCAATCGTGCGTATTATTTGACCTTTTTTGAAAATAATTGCCTTGTCCCCGGCACCCGCAATTCCAATGTCAGCGTGCTTTCCTTCTCCAGGACCGTTTACGACACATCCCATTACTGCAACTGTAATCTCTTTGTCCATTGCCAAAAGTCTGTTCTGCCATCTCTCTACAAAGCCATGAACGTCAAATCCAAGTCGACCGCATCTAGGACAACTAACGAGCGTAACGCCGCCCTTTCTGAGCCCGCATTCATGAAGGATTTCTCGTCCTGTAATAACTTCATTTTCCGGAGTCGAAGAAAGACTTACACGGATTGTAGAACCGATACCTTCGCGCAAAAGATGTGTAAACGCCATTGTCGATTTTACGACACCAGTAATGAGAGGACCTGCTTCTGTAACACCGATGTGAAGCGGCGCATCGTATTCGCGGGCAAATTCTTCATTTGAAAGGATTGTTTCTTCAACACTTGATGCTTTCATGCTTACGGCATACTGGTCAAATTTAAGTTCTTCGAAAACCTGACATTCACGGGCAGCTGTTTCGGCAAGAGCCTTTGCTCGTGACAAAGTTCCATTTTCGACTTTTTCTGCAAGGTCTTTTGGAAGACTTCCGGTATTTACACCGATTCTGATTGCTGTTCCATTTTCACGACAGCCGTTTACGACAGCTTCGACACGATCTCGGCTTCCGATGTTTCCAGGATTAATTCTGATTGCGGCAACATTTCCTTTGAGGCATTCGAGTGCAAGTCTATAATCAAAATGAATGTCGGCAACAAGAGGCATTGAAGTATTTGCTGCAATTTTTACGAGAGACTCTGCACTTGTGGTATCCGGCACTGCAAAGCGAAGTACATCACATCCAAGTGACTGAAGAGTATTTATCTTTTTAAGAAGTTCGTGAAGAGCTTCGTCATCATCCTTAATTTTATCAATCGGCTCTTTCCACATTGTCTGAATTGTGACAGGATTTGATCCGCCGACCAAGATTTTTTTAGTAATTCCCTTTCCGCCGGCTTGTATAATGCGCGGAGTTTTATAAATATTTGCCATAATTATATTATAGACTCTTAAAGGAATTTTGACTACTCAATTAATTTTATTGACAATTGAAAATTTTTATTAAACTGTTCCATGAATAAAAAAAGGACCACCCGAAACGAGCGATCCTCTTTTAACCAGTCAGCTGACAAAAATCATCTGACTGGCAGAAAAAATTCCATCAATACAATCAATTAGCACATGATCATTGAGAATACCATTGCGAACAAAGCAACAGTTTCACAAAGACCTACTACCATGATGTACTGAGCGAAACCTTTTCCTGTTTCACCAAGAGTGTCAGAACCTGCAGCACCTGCTTTTCCCTGAGCGATAGCTGAGAAACACATTGCGAGACCTGAAGCAAGACCGAGGCCCAGGAGGAACCATGGATCTTTTGATGATTCAGACATCTGCTGCATCAACAAGAAACCGTAGATTGTCTGTGTCAAAGGAGCACCGGCAAATACTGTCAAAATGAATGGAGCTGGTTTGTTATTAACATAGCAGCGTTTCCAAGCACCAATTGCACCCTGTCCGGCAATTCCAATTCCAATTGCTGAACCAATAGCAGCAATACCCATAGCAATAGCAGCACCTAACATTCCAAAATTCATAATTAATTCTCCTTATTTCTCTACCGTTTCTTTGAACGGTTCATATTTAAATCCAGACCATGACATTCCCAAGTGTGTTGAAAACTCGAGAGTATTCAAACGAACGCCATGAACAATTACAGACAAGAGGTTCAAAATCATGTTCAAACCATGTCCAAATACCAAAAGCAAAACTGCTGCAGCAAACAAAATTGCGTGTCCGAGCATTGGACCTGCCATAGAGTTTACTGTGTTTGAGATTGCAGCTCCGGCAAGACCTACAGCCCACAAACGAATGTAAGAAACGATATCTGAGAAGACGTTAACAACGCCTAACAATACAGAAATGATATTCTTACAGCTTTCAAGAATTGATTTTCCAATGCTTCCTTCGTAGTTAGCAAATACAAAGCTGAATACGAAACCACCTGCTACCATTCCAATTGCAATTTTACCAACTTCAATTCTAACAGGACTTCCGTTGATATAAGTATCAAGCACAAGTCCAAGCGGGAAGATTGTAGAACTTACAACCATTGAAAGTACAACATAGAACATACCCCAAAGCTGAACAAGTGAACCAAGGTCTGCAAGTGCTTTAAGCGACTTTTCAGAAATGTTTCTCTTTATTCCTTTTATGTGGGCAACAGACAACTGTAAGAGCGCAAGGCTAAAACAGAAAATCTGTAAGTTCTGTGCGTTTGTCAAACCGATTGAATTATCAGTTATCCAGAACGGTGTCCAGATCATGTCAGCGTATGCATTAGACAATGCTTTGACAGAGTACTTTGTCAAAAATTCAAGTCCAATGCCGTTGAGCTGTTCTGGAGTAAGACCGAACCATGTACATGTAACAAATCCCCATGCGACCGTTGCAAGTCCTACAAGGAATACAAGGGCCAAAAGCGGTGAAGATTTTTTTGCAGCTTTATTCTTGAGAATAAGAAGCAAACTGATTACAGTTACCAAAAGTCCGTATCCGCCATCGCCGAAAATCATTCCAAAGAAAACTGTAAAGAACAATAAGAACCATCCTGAAATATCATATTCACGATATCCCGGAACTGTTCCCAGAAAGTCTGTAAGCGGATAAATGAGGCTTACAAATTTGTTGTTCTTAAGTTTTGTCGGAACGTTGTCTTCTTCTGAAGGATCATCACTTGCAAGTGCCCATGAATTTTCGCGTGCGCAGTCTTTGAGTTTGTCAAAGCTGTCTACAGGAACATAACCTGTTACCCATGAAAGCGATGCTGCAGATTCATCTGCATCTGTTTCCATTCCAGAAAAAATATTTTCAAACTCGATGTCTTTCTGTAAAAGTTCATGGTAAGCATCAATTGATTTAAGATATTTTACAGAGCTTTCGAATTCGTTCTGATTTTTTATAAGTTCAGTCTTTGCAGCTTTAATCTGTTCCATTATTTCTATAGTGGAATTTTCAGGTAAAACTACATTGAATGCTTCTGGAGGCAATCCCTGTGGTCGTTCTTCATCTGGAGAGTCGCTCAATAAGAGGAATCTTGTTGCAGATTTAGAAACGTTAACAAGAATTGTTTTAATGTCATCCGGAATAAGACGCATTTTGTCGTTAGGAATTTCATACATCGAAATGTAAATTCCTTTTTCTTTGAGGTAATCAAAGTCTTTAGGGTCTAATTCTCCCCATCCGGCAAATCTGTCTAATTCTGAAGTTGCAGAAGTAATCTGATCGAAGAGTTCTTTCTTGCGGTCAACGATTTCAAGAACGCGCTTTGCTTTATTGTAAGCTTCTTCATTTGAAACTTCTTCATACTTGAATGTCTTTTTGTTTACTTTTATTTCTGATAAAAGCATGGACGCATTGAACAATGTGTCTGAAACATTCTTGTATTTAGCAAGCTGTTCGCCCTTTCCTTCTACACTTTCGAGATGTACAACTCCAAGTTTTCTAAGAGTTTTAAGAGCTTCTTTTTTCTCTTTATCAAGAATGACAAGAGAAACTTTTTTCATAGGTACGATCATTATGCGTTCTCTCCTTCATTCTGTAATTTTTTCTTAGAAATCTTACTGCGGACAACGGCCGCAACCTGTTCATCACCGAGATAAACAGTAATTTTCTTTATGTTAGCTTTTGTTTCAGGAATCTTTACTTTTTCGAAAAGATTAACGCGCTGTGTTGTAACGCGAAGTTCCTGACTCAATAAGCGAACCTGTTCTTCCAAAACATCAGCTTCAAGGTCTAATGATAAAGCCTTTTCCATTCGGTCAGCTGCCATATCAATCCAAAGCGGTGTTGAATAAAGGTCATAATCTCCGCGAGAGAAATCTGCACCTTCATAAATCGGAATGTTTACACCGGCAATATTTCCGGTTGATTTACGGATGTTTTTTACCGTAACCATTCCAGGTTTAAATGCTTCTTTTTCTCCGAATACAGAAATCCAAACCTCAAATTCTGCTTCGAGTTGTTTTCTGGCTGCGCGAACTTCTTTGGCTCGTGCATCGATTGTGCGTATCTCAGTTTGAAGCTGCTGTTTTTTGAGCGTCAAAGTCGGGAGATATCTCTTGAACATTTTGAGAGCATCTTTCTGTACTTTAAGCTCATTTTTTGTCAGCTTAATCTTTGCCATGCGCCAACCACCTTAGTTTTTCGGCCAGTGTTTTTCGATCAATTCAGATTTGATACCAGTTTCCTGTTTGTCGAAACAGTTACTTAATATCTTCCATCCGAGGTCCAAAGCATCTTCAAGTGGAATGTTTTTAGAAAGGTCCATCATTTCCTTTTCAAACATTACACCGTATTTGAGAAGCTTTTCGTCCCATGCACTCATCATAAATCCCATTGATTTCTTTTCGAGTGTATCTTTGTATGCAGAGTAAAGACGAATCATACCGTCCATAAGTGCACGATGGTCATCACGAGTGTCCCCGTTTACGTTCTGTTTAAGACGAGACAAAGAACCGAATGGTTCGATACGTCCGCCCTTGAGGTAGTACTGACCTTCTGTAATATATCCTGTGTTATCTGGAACAGGATGAGTTACGTCATCACCAGGCATTGTTGTAACTGCAAGAATTGTTACAGATCCTGCGTCATCAAAGTCTACGGCTTTTTCGTAGCGTGATGCGAGCTGTGAATACAAGTCACCAGGGTAACCACGGTTAGATGGAACCTGTTCCTGTGTGATGGCAATTTCCTTCATTGAGTCTGCAAAGTTTGTCATATCTGTCAAAAGAACGAGAACGTCTTTTCCCTGAAGTGCAAACTGTTCTGCAACTGCAAGTGACATATCAGGAATCTTCATACATTCTACTGTAGGGTCAGAAGCTGTGTGCATGAACATTACTGTCTTTGAAAGAGCTCCACCGTTTTCGAGTGTATTTTTGAAATACAAGTAGTCATCGTATTTAAGACCCATACCACCGAGTACGATTACGTCTACTTCTGCCTGCATCGCAATGCGTGCAAGAAGCTGGTTGTATGGTTCACCAGAGATTGAGAAGATCGGAAGTTTCTGAGAAACAACCAGTGTATTGAACATATCAATCATTGGAATACCAGTACGAATCATACGGCGTGCCATAATACGTTTTGAAGGGTTTACTGAAGGACCACCGATGTTAACAAGGTTGTCAGCAAGAGCCGGACCTTTATCACGAGGTTCACCAGAACCGTTGAAGATTCTTCCGAGCAAATTGTCAGAGAAAGAAACTTCCATTCTGTGTCCTAAGAATTTAATGTGGTCACCAGTTGAAACACCACGACCACCGGCAAATACCTGCAAAGAAACTGTATCACCTTTGATACCGTTAACTTCTGCGAGTGATTTTCCAAAGCGAGTTTCAATTTCTGCAAGTTCGTTATATGCAACGTCTGTTGCTTTTACTGTAATAACGCTACCGTTGATGGATTCAATTTTGCTATAAACTTTATTCATTATTCACCATCCTTGAGCTCTGCTTCCAATTCAGAATTACATTTTCCGTTCTTAGCAGCATATGTTTCTTTGATTTCTGCTTCGAGGGAATTGAATTTATCTGACTTCCATTCTGAGTAGTTCCAGTCCTGGAAAAGCTGACGGAGTTTGTTGAAGTAATCGCGGGCTTCGTCTTTTTCTTTGAGTTCGAATGTAGAACCCAATACTTTTACAACCTGACGGAATACATATTTCTGACGTTCAACACTTACGGCTGCGTCAATCTTATCAAATGAGTTCTGCTGCATGTAAACTGCATCAAGGAATTCACTCTTCAAGTATTCGATAAAGTCTGAAGTTGAAGTACCTTCTTCACCTACTACCTTCATCATCTGGTTTACTTCAACACCGCTCAAGAATACTTTGCGTGCAAAGTTAACCCAGAATTCCGGGAGTACTGACTTATATTTTGACCATGAAATAATCGGGTCAATTGCAGGATACTTACGTGCATCAGATCTTTCACGAGACAAACCGTGGAAAGCTCCTACTACTTTAAGTGTAGCCTGTGTTACTGGTTCTTCAAAGTTACCGCCGGCTGGAGATACTGTACCACCAATTGTTACAGATCCAGTTGAACCGTCACGGAGTTTTACGATACCAGCGCGTTCGTAGAATGCTGCGATATAAGATTCGAGGTAAGCTGGGAATGCTTCTTCTCCAGGAATCTCTTCCAAGCGTCCTGACATTTCACGGAGAGCCTGCGCCCAGCGCGATGTTGAATCAGCAAGAAGAAGAACGTGAAGTCCCATCTGACGATAGTATTCAGCAAGAGTTACTGATGTGTAAACTGAAGCTTCGCGGGATGCTACTGGCATTGATGATGTATTACAAATGATGATTGTTCTTTCCATCAATGAGCGTCCTGTTCTTGGGTCAATCAATTCAGGGAACTCTTTAATTGTTTCTACAACTTCACCGGCACGTTCACCGCAGGCAGCGATGATTACGATATCAACGTCGGCGTTACGTGATGTTGTATGCTGAAGTACAGTTTTTCCGGCACCGAATGGACCCGGGATACAGTAAGTTCCACCCTTAGAAACAGGATAGAATGTATCAATCAAACGAACCTGAGTTACCATTGGTTCTGATGGTGCAAGGCGTTCTGCGTAACAGTTTACTGCACGTTTTACAGGCCAGTAGAAAGACATCTTTAATTCTCTGTCGTTTCCTTTTTCGTCTGTTACAACTGCAACTGTTTCATCGATTGTATAATCGCCTTCTCCTTTGATTGACTTGATTTTTGAAAGACCAAGGCAGTCAAATGGAATTAAAATCTTATGAGTAAATGGTCCTTCTGGAACTGTACCGAAAGAGTCACCTGTATTTAAAGTGTCTCCAGGTTTTGCAGTTGGTGTGAAGTGCCATTTTGTTGTTGTTGAAATTGGTTCTACATAAACACCGCGTTCGAGGAAGTATCCTGCTTTTTCTGCAAGAAGTGGAAGCGGGTTCTGAAGACCATCATATACCTGACCTAAGAGGCCTGGTCCCAAACGAACAGCAAGCATGTCTCCGGTAAACTCTACAGTGTTACCAGTTTTAATACCTTCTGTCATTTCATAAATCTGCATCTGGGCTGTGTTTCCGCGAATACGGATGATTTCGCCCTTGAGCTTTTTATCTTCTACATTTACGTAGCCGACTTCGTTCATTGTAACGTTTCCGTCAAATTCTACAGAAACCATGTTACCGTTGATTCCGACTACTTTTCCTTTTGTTTCAGTCATGTAGTTTCTCCAAGTATTTCATCATAAATTTTTCGATAGGAAACTTTTCCAACTTCTTTATCAAACAATTTCATTCTCTGACAAAGAAGGAGTTTTAAACCGTATGCATAAACCGCATCAATTGAAAAGTTATCAAGCGGCTGCATCGAATTTAAAGTATCCATCCTGTATTGATTCAGGAACTCTTCGGCAGCAAGAGGACTGTCCATTCCTACAGCTGTTCTGGCAGCCTGCAAAATATCTGCAGTACAAGAACCAGGTAAGATTGTAGATTCTTTTTTCATCTTTACCGCTCTGATCTGAGCTAGAGCAAGACGTAAACAGCGTTCTTTATCATTCCATTTATCAAGAAATTCTGAACCTGTAGTTACTTCTTCTCTTGAAGGCTCGAGCGAAAGATTTTCAAGAACCTTAAGGCTCTTTTCATCAAGAAAGCGTGAGCAGAGATCCCTGAAGTATTTTTCTGTAATCGCAAGCTGCTTGCTGTCATTTTCATCGATAGCAGGAAGCTGGGACATCAGGTAATACTGACTTGCCACTCTTTCTTACTCCTTTGCTGCTTCTTTCATTATCTCTGCTAATTTTGGATTCAAATAAGCTGAGAAGAGTTCTGCAACAGATTCTGCTGAATAGTCGTAGAAACTTGCACCATTGTTCATACCGATTCTGAATCCGCCTGACAAAGTTTTGTCTGGTTTAATTTCAAGGCCTTTATCAATTTCTGATTTAAGTGCCGAAGTTAAACCGCTCTTTAATTCTGCGAGATCGTTTTCTGAAAGTAAAACACTGATGTCTGAGACATCTGATTTAGATGCCCAAGTTTTTACTGTTTCCGGAATTAACTTTTCGAGTAAAGCTTTTGAATATGAAGTCTTAGTTTCTGCCTGAGTAATGGCAGAGAGCTCTGCAGTAATTCCGTCTCTGAATGCGATAAGGAGATTACGGCTTGACTGTTTGATTGCATCAACACTGGCTTTTTCCAAGCGGGCAGTTTCAGACTGTGCATCTTTGATAATACTGTCTGCTTTAGCCTTTGCTTCTGCAATGATCGATTCTGCTTCTTTTTTTGCATTTTCTTTAATTGCATTTGCTTCTTGTTCAGCTGACGCAACGCCATCTTTTTTGATCTTATCGATCAATTCCTGTAACTGGACGTCCATTAGTACCTCTCTAAATTTTTCTTAAAATAGTATTTTAT
>JAGHSB010000035.1 GCA_018066075.1 Candidatus Treponema scatequi | reverse complement strand
ATTTCTATAGTCGGTTGTATTTATCTTGCAATCCAGACAAAATCTATTACTACATCCACAGTAAAAGCAATGGACGTAGAAGAACTTGATACCTATGTTCCTCTTGTCATGAATGTATTTGAAGATGAAAAGGGAACTTTAAAGAAAGATATTACTTATGCGAGAAAAGTTCTTATAAATTCCAAAATGGAAAAGAAAATTTCTAGTGAAATCATGAATGACTTTGTCAAACAGTATGGTCTTTATGGAGCTCTCTTAACTGATACTGCAGGAAAAGTAATTTATAATGTAGGAAATGCAGAAAGTCAGCTTTCTGCTGCAGAAAAGAAGGCAGTCTCAAATGCAACTGTTTCAAATCCTTCGGCTTATATTTCTGTAAAAGGTGAAGAATTATTATTTGTCAGTGCAATAAGAGTAGATAATCGTGTAATCATTTTTGAAAAAGATTTGACAAACATTGCCCTTATGGAACGCTATGCAGGAATGCTTGGTTGTGTAATGACTTTCTTTATCGATGATCTTCGTGTTGAAACGACAATCAAAGATGAAAACGGAAATTATCTTAAAGGAACAAAACTTAACAACGACGCAATTTATAATCAGGTTTATAATCAGGGTGAACCTTATAAAGGTAACAACATGATTAATGGTAAACCTTATGTAACAGTTTATGTTCCGCTTCAGAATGATGATAATTTAAATGCACTTTTGTTCATGGGTATTTCAATTGAATCAATTGAAACAATCACAGAAAAAATCAGTTTTGGAGTAATCATTCTCGTAGTTGTAACTTGTATTCTTTTGATTGCAATTATCATGATATTAGTTGGATTCTTTATCATGAGACAGCTTAAGAAAAACGTTCTTGCATTTGGAAAACTCAACGGAAATTCTGGTATTGCGGATTTAACTCAGCGAATTACAGTAAAACGAAATGATGAAATCGGTTTTATGGGACTTGAAATCAACAAGTTCATCGGTTCTCAGCAGGAACTTTTAGGCCAGGTAAAAGCTACAAGTACAAACCTTGAATCAATCGGTCAGAAACTTGCATCAAGTTCGCAGGAATCTGCAAGTGCCATTTCAGAAATTATGGCAAACATCAATAACGTAAAAAAATCGGTTGAATCACAGATGTCAGCTCTCGTAGAAGTAAGACAGCATCTCGATGTTAACCTTAAAGGTGCAGATGACCTTAAGAATTTTGTTGAACAGCAGTCTGCAAGTATCGTTCAGTCTTCTTCAGAAATTGAAGAGATGATTGGTAACATTACTTCCGTAACAAACAATGTAAACAGAATGTCTGATGAATACCGTCTCCTTATGAGAATTACAGAAGATGAAAAACAGAGACAGAATGAAGTAGCAACGCAGATTACAGATATGGCTCAGAAGTCACAGCACCTTAATGATGCAAACAACGTAATCTCACAGATTTCTTCTCAGACAAACCTTCTTGCCATGAACGCTGCAATCGAAGCTGCTCATGCCGGAGAAGCCGGAAAAGGATTCTCTGTAGTAGCAGACGAAATCAGAAAACTTGCCGAAAACTCTGCAAAGCAGTCAAAGGCAATCAAATCAGAACTTACACAGATTACAAAAGTAATCGAAGACGTCGTACAGAATTCTACACTCTCAGTAAAAGGATTTGATACAATTATGGATAAGGTTGGATCTACTGAAGTTCTCGTTCAGCAGATTACACAGGCAATGACAGAACAGGAAACAGCTTCTCAGGAAGTACTTGTTGCCTTGAAGCATATTAATGATACTTCTGCAAACGTACAGGAAACTTCTAAGAAGATGACTGATGGTATCTTGAATGTAGATACTGCAACAAAGAACCTTAATCAGATTGCAGATCAGGTAGCAGGAAGTATGGACGAAATGTCTGCCGGTGCTACACAGATCAACAGTTCTGCTCAGAAAGTATTTGAAATTGCAATTGATACAAGAGAAAACATCAACATTTTGAAAGGTGTTGTAAATAAATTTAAACTTGATGAACAGTATGTAGAAAATACAAGAACAGAAATTTCTCAGGAAATTGAAAAGCTTCATCAGGAAAATGTTTCTACAGTGGACGAAATCAATGCAAAACTTCATCAGTTTCCACCAGTTCCGCTTGAACCGGCACCAGCTGATCATGTAGATGAGATTCTCGAAGAACTCACACAGGCAGCAGTTGAAGACAAACCGATTTTCGGTGAAGCAGACAACGGACCTTCTGTACAGAGTGAAGTTTCAGAACCTTCTGTTTCAAAAGAAAATCCTGCATCAGAAGAAAATCCTGTTTCGGAACCTCCGGTTATTGATGAGCCAAACGACATGTTTAAATCATTTGATGAAAAATAGTCTGGTGACTTTAATATTTGAAATGAAAGTCAATTAAGACATAAAAAAAGCTGTTAGTAAAAAAACTAACAGCTTTTTTTGTCCCTGAACAGTACATGTCGTAACCTGCAGTTACTTTGACAGTTTTCAGTAAACTGAAAACTGTCCGGCTGTCCAGTAGCAGCAATAAAGTTTTCCTTATTTTGCTAAACCTTCAGCCACTGAAACGGCACATGCTACTGTACAGCCTACCATTGGGTTATTTCCCATTCCCATGAAGCCCATCATTTCTACGTGTGCTGGAACTGAAGAAGATCCGGCAAACTGAGCGTCTGAGTGCATGCGTCCGAGAGTATCTGTAAATCCGTAAGAAGCAGGACCTGCAGCCATGTTATCTGGATGCAATGTACGACCTGTTCCACCGCCAGATGCTACAGAGAAGTATTTTTTACCTTCGAGAAGGCGTTCTTTCTTGTATGTACCTGCTACTGGGTGCTGGAAGCGAGTAGGGTTTGTTGAGTTTCCTGTGATTGAAACGTCTACGCCTTCGTGCCACATGATTGCAACACCTTCGCGAACGTCGTTAGCTCCGTAACATTTTACGCAGAGACGTTTTGGATCGTTTCCGTATGGGATTTCTTTTACAACTTTGAGGGCTTTGTCTGTTCCCTGTCCGTTGAAGTAATCAAATTCTGTCTGAACGTATGTAAATCCGTTGATGCGGCTGATGATCTGAGCTGCGTCTTTTCCGAGACCGTTAAGAATAACGCGGAGTTTGTTTTTACGAACGTTGTTAGCTTTAGCAGCGATTTTGATAGCACCTTCAGCTGCAGCGAAAGATTCGTGACCAGCCAAGAATGCGAAACACTGTGTTTCTTCAGAAAGGAGGCGAGCTCCGAGGTTTCCGTGTCCGAGACCTACTTTACGGTCATCAGCTACTGAGCCTGGAAGACAGAATGCCTGAAGTCCTTTACCGATGTTAGCAGCTGCTGTTGAAGCAGTTTTGTCTCCAGTTTTCTGAGCTTCTTTGATAGCAATTGCACAACCAAGTACATATGCCCATTTAGCGTCTTCGAAACAAATCTGCTGAGTTTCCTGGCAGATTGTATATGGGTCAAATCCCATGTCTGTACAAAGTTTGCGAGCGGCGTTGAGTCCGTCTTCACCTTCTGCAAAGCCGTATTCTTTAAGTGCTTTATTAACCTGTGGGATACGTCCAGCGTAATCTTCAAATAATGCCATATCTATATTCCTCCAAGTCCTTACTCTTTTCTAGGGTCGATTAATTTAACCATACCCTGATCTGCTGTAACACGACCATAGTGTGTGCGTGCTCCGGCAATTGCTTCTTCTGCTGGTTTTCCAGCTTTGAGAGCATCCATCAATTTACCAAAGTTGATACAGTTGTAACCGATGATCTGATTGTCTTTGTCGATTGCACATGTTTCAACGTAACCTTCTGCCATTTCGAGGTAGCGAGGACCTGTTTTGCGTGTAGCAAACATTGTTCCAACCTGTGAACGGAGGTTCTTTCCGAGGTCTTCGAGAGAAGCACCAACTTTAAGTCCGCCTTCTGAGTAAGCTGACTGTGAACGACCGTATACGATCTGCAAGAAAAGTTCACGCATAGCTGTGTTGATAGCATCGCAAACAAGGTCAGTATTTAATGCTTCAAGAAGTGTTTTTCCGATAAGAATTTCAGAAGCCATAGCTGCTGAGTGTGTCATACCTGAACAACCGATTGTTTCAACAAGTGCTTCTTAGATGATACCGTCTTTTACGTTAAGAGAAAGCTTACAAGCTCCCTGCTGTGGTGCACACCAACCTATACCGTGTGTGAAACCAGACACATCTTCGATTTTTTTTACCTGAACCCATTTGCCTTCTTCTGGAATTGGTGCTGGTCCATGATAAGCACCTTTAGCCAGAGGACACATGTGTTCAACTTCTGCTGTGTATGTCATAGTGATCTCCTATAATATAATCGGGTAAGTGGAATTTTCCAGCCCGACAAATTTACAATAGAAACATTTTATATTTTTTCTTGATTTTATACAACTATTTCGCTATTCTTCTTCTATTATGAGTGATATAAAAATACCTAATTTCCATAC
>JAGHSB010000206.1 GCA_018066075.1 Candidatus Treponema scatequi | reverse complement strand
CTAAAATACTTAAAGAAATATTTTTTAGAAATGTAAATTGGGGAAAAAAATGAATAACAAAAAAGAAACAGAAAGAGCAGAATTACATCGTACTATTTGGAGAATTGCTAATGACCTTCGCGGCAGTGTAGACGGATGGGATTTCAAACAGTATGTACTTGGAATGCTCTTCTATAGATATATTTCAGAAAACCTGGACCGTTATATTTCAAAAGGTGAAATAGAAGCGGGTAATAAAGATTTCAGCTATGCAAAACTTTCTGATAAAGAAGCTAAAACTGCAAAAGACGATATTGTAAAAGAAAAAGGGTTTTTCATCCTTCCTTCTCAGCTTTTTGGTAATGTCCTGAAAAAGGCTTCAAAAGATAATACTGACTTAAATGAGAAATTAGAAAAGATCTTTAAAGAAATAGAAAATTCTGCAATCGGAACTGAAAGCGAAGATGATTTTAAAGGCCTTTTTGCTGATATCGATGTAAACTCAAACAAACTTGGGGCAACCGTTACAACGCGAAATGAAAAGCTTGTAAAACTGATGAATGGTATTGCAAGTATGAATCTTGGAAACGGTGACTATTCAGATAACTCAATTGATGCCTTCGGTGATGCTTACGAATACCTGATGGGTATGTATGCTTCAAATGCCGGAAAGAGTGGAGGGGAATATTATACTCCTCAAGAAGTTTCTGAACTTCTTACAAAAATTACTCTCGTAGGAAAAAAGACCGTAAACAAGGTGTATGACCCGGCATGTGGATCTGGTTCTCTTCTTTTAAACTTTGCAAAAATCCTCGGTCCTGATAATGTCCGTCTTGGATTCTATGGCCAGGAAATCAATATCACAACTTACAACCTTTGTCGCATTAATATGTTCCTGCACGATGTAAGTTATGACAAATTTAACATCAAGCATGGTGATACTTTGATGGATCCTAAACACTGGGATGAAGAACCGTTTGAAGCAATTGTTTCAAACCCTCCATATTCGATTCAATGGGAAGGGGAAGATAATCCAATTCTTATAAATGACCCACGATTCAGTCCGGCTGGAGTTCTTGCGCCTAAAGGAAAAGCGGATCTTGCTTTTATCATGCATTCATTAAGCTGGCTTGCAACTAACGGAACTGCTGCAATCGTTTGTTTCCCTGGAATTATGTACCGTGGCGGTGCAGAACAGAAGATTCGTAAATATCTTGTTGATAATAACTACATTGATTGTATTATTCAGCTTCCTCCTAATCTTTTTTTTGGAACTTCAATTGTAACTTGTATTATGGTTCTGAAAAAAGGAAAAGCAGAAAACAAAACTCTTTTTATTGATGCTTCAAAAGAATGTGTTAAGGTTACCAATTCAAACAAGCTCAGTCCTGAAAACATTGAAAATATCCTTAAAATCTTTACAGAACGCAAGGAACAGATTGATTATGTAAGTCGACTGGTGAAAAATGATGAAATTGCAACAAACAAATATAACCTTTCAGTTTCAAGTTATGTTGAAGCAGAGGATACAAGAGAAGTAATTGATATTAAGGTCCTGAATAAACAGATTGCAGACATTGTTGAAAAAGAAAATGTTCTCCGTTCTGAAATTGATAAGATCATCAAGGAGATTGAAGGATAATGAGTAGACTTGATGATTTAATAAATAAGCTTTGTCCTGATGGGGTAGAATACAAGACTTTAGGCGAACTTGGTGAATTTTACGGTGGTCTCACGGGAAAAGGCAAAAATGATTTTATAGACGGTAACGCAAAATTCATCACTTACATGAATGTTTACAAAAACCTCAAATTAAAATTGGATGTTCCTGAAAAAGTAAAAATCAATCCAGATGAAAAACAAAGAACTCTTGAATATGGTGATGTCTTATTTACTGGCTCATCAGAAACTCCTGATGAATGTGGCATTTCATCTGTTCTTGCAGATAAAACTGATGAAAAACTTTATTTAAATAGTTTCTGTATTTGTTTTCGCTTTAATGATCCTACGATTTTCAATCCTGAGTTTTCAAAATATTTATTCCGTTCTCAGGAATTACGAGTGCAAATTGGAAAGACTGCAAGCGGTGTAACTCGTTTTAATGTTTCTAAAGAGAAAATGAAAAAGGTTATTGTTCCTATTGTTCCTTTAGAAATCCAAAATGAAATTGTCCGTATTCTTGATAATTTTATAAAACTCGAAGAAGGACTTGAAGATGAATTAGTTGTTCGCCGTAAACAATATGAATGGGCAAAACAAAAATTCTTAAATATAAAAAAAGAAAATTTAGTCGAATTACAAACTGTCTGTCGTCTTGAGAAAGGTAAAACTCCAATACAAAAAGCAATACCAGGAGAATACCCTCTTGTTGTTACAACAGAAAAAAGAAGTTCTTGTAAAGACTATCAATTTGATTGTAAAGCCGTATGTTTATCTTTAGTTTCTGCAAGAGGTCATGGAATTGCACAAATAAGCAGAATTTTTTATCAGGAAGGTAAATTTGCTCTTGGAAATATTTTATGTGCAATGATTCCTAATGATGAAAAACAATTGAATGCTAAAT
>JAGHSB010000028.1 GCA_018066075.1 Candidatus Treponema scatequi | reverse complement strand
AATAGAAACAAACCCAAAAAGTGGAATTTATTCAATCAAATTCCAGCTGACTACTCTTCCATCTCTTTCAAAAACTTCTTATGCCTGTACATCTCAGCATCAGACAAAGAAATAACTTTTTCAAAATTATCACCGGGATTAAATTCTGCAAGACCGCAAGCCACACGAAACTCTGTATTAGACAAAAGTTTTGTAAACTCATCGACTTTTTTCTGCGCCTGGTCTATGTTAAGTTTTTTAAAAACTGCCATGAACTCGTCGCCGCCTGTTCGGTAGACTTTTGCGCACTTATAAAAGACTTTGAGCATACAGTCAACTGTTGTTGTAATTGCAACATCACCTGCCGCATGACCAAAGCTGTCATTTATTTTTTTAAGATTATTCAAATCCATTGAAAGAAGAATAACTTTTCTATTTTTTAATCGTGATAGATCGAGATAAAAGCATCTTCTGTTCAGCAATTGAGTGAGCGTATCCCGTTTGTAAACCTGAACGTTGAGAAGAAGAAAGTAAAATACAATTCCAACACCAATAGTCTGTGCAAGAATTAAATCAAACTTAAATATATGCTCAAGAGTTGCCGCAATTGCTGCACTAAACATTATTACAGAAATTACAAGGCATTCGATTTTATTTGACTTAAATTGTCTCAAAAGGTGAACCATAATATAAATCATGTAATAAAGGCAGCACAAATGACAAAGATATCCAAGTGGTCCGTGAATAAATTTATTTTCAGGAGTAAAACTGAACATAATTCCAGACGGGATGCTTATAAAAGAAATCGCAGTATTAACAGCACCAGGAATTATGAGTTTTAAAATGGAACTTTTAGAATTGCGTCTCGAAATGAGCGAAAGAAACAAAAGTATTGTCGGCCTCAATGCGTATCCGGCTGCAGCAGAAATATATCTTACAAAATCAGGAGAACTGAGCTTGGCAGAATAAAATCTGCAGTTATCTGAAAATGTCAAAAGAATTACAAAAAATGAAGCGCTTAAAAAATGCCAGATTACACTTCTTGAGAATGTTCTGTTTGTTGCAACAAAAACAATCAAAAAGAGAAAAAGGAGGATACTTGAATAATTATGCTGAATAACATCTCTCACCAAATCTACAGGCATACAATCATTATACAGGAAAACGTCGTCTTTGTTAATTAAAATCTTGCGTAAACTTCAAGTTCTTCGTTGCGGCGGATTTCTTCTTCGAGAGGTCGCACTATTTCGATTTCTACTTCAATGGAACTTTGGGGCATTTTTTGTCCCGGGGCAAGTTCTACGACGCAGTGCAGAAAGTTGTCTGTTACAGCGTTGAATGTATTTTCGCCGTATTTGTGTGCGGAGTTATGACTTGTTTCGACGATGGCCTTTCGTTTTGTGTTTCTGATGGAATTTATATATTCGATTTTCTTTTCAAATGCAAAGTCTAAAAGTTTCTGAACGCGTTTTCCAGTAACAAACTCCGGCACTTTCGGCTTCATTGAATATGCAACAGTATTAGGCCTTGGACTGAACGGAAATGCGTGGACAAATGTAAAATCACAGTCTTTCAAAAGCTGCATTGTCTTTTCAAAGTCTTCATCTGTTTCAGTCGGAAATCCTGCGATGATGTCACATGCTAAAAAAGGATTACCCTTCACTTCTTTCAACTTATTGCACGCTGCACGAACAACTTCTGATTTATACGGACGGTTCATTCTTTCAAGAATCTCATCGCTTCCGCTTTGAACGCTCAAATGAAAATGAGGCCTTACTCTTTCGTCTTTTATAACTTCGCAGAATCTGTCGTCGACAATCTGAGGATATAAACTTGAAATTCTAAATGATACATCTTTTGTATTTTTGAGAAGAATTTCAAGAAGAGATGTAAAATCAACTTTTGTCCCCTGATAGTCACCGCGGTACTGTGCAATGTTTATTGTAGTGATTACGATTTCTTTGTGTCCGCTTTCGATAAGTTTATTTACGCGCGACAAAACTTCTTCGACAGAAAGTGAAATTGATTTTCCGCGTGCGATGCAGATTTCGCAGTAAGTACATCTGTTGTTGCATCCGTCCTGAATCTTGATTGACGACCTTGAATGATGCAAAAATGTATCTGTAGAAAGTTTAAATGGTTCTTCGCTTGTGTCACCTACTGCACCTGAGCATAAATCTTTCTGCAATGCATCAATAACTTTTTCTGCAAAAACCTCACTGTCAAATTCCACTTTATCAAAATTATTTTCTGAAACTATTTTGTTTATGATTTTCGGAACATTTGTAAGGCGGCTTTTTACACGGCCCGGAAGAACGACAATGCGCTTATCAATTGCAGCAATTTCTTCTTTGTTAACCTGAGCATAGCAGCCTGTTACGATTACAACTGCAAGAGGATATTTTTTCAAAAGAAGCCTGATGATGCGGCGGGCTTTCTGTTCTGCTTTTGCTGTAACAGTACAAGTGTTAACGACAGCAAGCAGCACATTAGGATTTTCTTTCTCTTTTGATGTAATTGATTTCATTATGACGGAGAAACCGTCATTAGAAAAAAAACTTGCTGCAGATTCACTTTCAATCTGATTGAGTCTGCAGCCTAAAGTTTCAATGTGAATTATTTTATCTGATATACTGTGCAACACGTTCTTTTCCGCGGGCAGCATCTGTCTTTGAAGGATTTAATTCGAGAGCCTTTTCATAAGCTTTGAGGCTTTCTGCATAGTTTCCGGCCATTTCGCGAGCATATCCTAAACGAGTCCACCAGCTGTCAGAATAAGATTCTTTTCTTACCGCTGCACTTAACGCAATATCAGCATGCTGAAATTTTGTCTGTCGAATATAAATTTCTCCCATGAAATAATACGCAACTCCTACGCGGCTTCCTGTTCTGTCATTTGCAATTGAAATATATTCCTGGAACTGTTTGAGGGCTTCATCATTTTTTCCAAGGTAATATTTTGCTTCGCCTAAAACCTCGATGAGACGAATGTCATAGCGGCTGAGTTTAAGTCCATCGTATGCTCTCTGTTCTGCACGGGCATATTCTCTGTTTCCGACAAGAGCCCAGCAGAGAACAACATAGGAGTCTACATGATCAGGATCAGCTTTGATTTCTTCTTCGCAAACTTCAATAGCTTCTTTATAGTTTTTGTTATTGTAAAGTTTAAGCGCATCTTTTTTAGACTGAGCAAAAACACCAAAACTTAAAACTGCAATCAATAAGAATAAAAAACTACGCTTCATCTGCTTTCACCATTGTACATCTTCCAGAGAAATTGCTTCCAGGTTCAAGAACAACCTGCTTTGAAGTAATGTCACCGTCAACAGAACCGTTCGAAGTTACAAATACCATTGTGTTTCCTGTGATATTTCCCTGAACTGTTCCGCGAACCAAAATGCGTTCTGCATGAATGTCAGCTTTTACAACTGCATCAGATGCAATAACGAGGTCACTGTCAGCTGAGATGCTGCCAGAAACATTTCCTTTTATCATGAAAGGCTTTGTAAAGTGGATCTTTCCAGAAAAAGAAATATCCGAAGCCATTACTGTATTAAAATCTGATTCGTCAAAATCTAGTAAGTCACAACCTTTATTATCATACATAATATTAATTATCCCCTAAAATTCCCTTTATGTCTACCTTAAAAAAGGTCGCTCATTCCGTAAAGTCTGTCTTTTGTAAGCTTACCGCTCTGAACTCCTTCGAAAAGTCTTTCAAGTGCGTGAACTGCTCCGTTTGCAAATCCTTCGCGGCTTCTTGCTCTATGTGTAATTTCAATTGTATCTGCTGTTGAATCAAAGAAAACAGTATGTGTTCCTGGAACTGCACCAAGTCTCATGCTTGCAACATGAAGTTCTTCCGGGTTTGGTTTTGAGTGGAATGCGTCAGTAACGATTTTCGTTTTGCGCGGAAAGTTGTCGAGCACGTGTTTTGCAATGTCGAGAGCAGTTCCGCTCGGGCTGTCTGCTTTCTGATTGTGATGTGCTTCAAAAACGCTTGTGTCGTATTCTGAAAACTGGCTTACAACGCGGCAAGCTTCATCGATGATTTTGTAAAGCATGTTTACGCCGATTGAAAAATTTGCGCTTGTCATTGCTGCGCAGTTATTTTTTTTGCAGAGAGCACTAACCTCTTCTTTTTTATCGTTCCAGCCTGTAGTTCCGATTACGAGCGGAAGTCCAAGCGGAATGAGTGCATTGATATTTCCCATTACTGATGACGGATGTGAAAATTCGATTATTCCTTCGGCGCCGCTTTCTTTAACGGCTTTAGCAACTGCTTCGTAGTCGCCCTTAGCAACTAAATATTTTGCATCTTTTGCAATTACATCAACTGTTGCGACAACTTCATGACCAAAATTTTTTGCAGAAGCTTCAATCATGTGTCCCATTTTTCCGTAACCGACAATCGCAATTTTCATATTCCACCACCTTAAAAATTAACCGAAGAATGCTTCGTGCAATGTGTTTACTGTTTCGTCAACTTCTTCATCATCAACGATTACAGAAATATTTACTTTTGAAGCACCCTGTGAAATCATCTGAACGTTGATTCCTTTCTTTGCAAGAGCACCAAAGCCGCTTGCAAGAATTGAACTTGAATGGTCTGCGTCACAAATGATTGTAACGATTGATTTATTATTCTGAACTTCAACGTCTGCAACATTGTCGAGGTCTTTCAAAAGTCCTGTCAAATCTGTTTTTCCGTTTACTGTCAAAGTTACTGAAACTTCTGAAGTTGCAATTACGTCTACACTAATTCCCCATTTCAAGAAGTTGTTGAAAACGTGAGCCATGAAGCCTGCGCTTCCGAGCATTCTTGTTGAGTTTAAGTCAATCAAAGAAACATGCTTTACAGAAGTGATTGCAGTTACTTTTGGAATTTCTCCTGTGTGATTTTCTACGATGATTGAGCCGTCGCTTTCGATGTTGTATGAGTTTTTAACGCGAACTGGTACACCGCTTTTGAGACATGGCTGCATTGATCTCGGGTGCAATACCTGAGCACCAAAGTATGCAAGTTCTGCAGCTTCTTCGTATGTTACTTCTGGAACTGGATGTGCATTTTTTACAACGCGAGGATCGGCTGTCAAGATTCCATCTACATCTTTCCAAGTCTGAATCTCATCAGCCTGCATAGCGCTTCCGATCATTGTAGCAGTTAAGTCAGAACCACCGCGACCAAGAGTTGTGATGTTTCCTTTTACATCTTTTGCAATGAATCCAGTTACGATTGGAATTTCTTTTGAAACGCCATATTTATAGTCATTTAATTTTTCAGGAATGTCCTGCCATACGTCTTCGAGAAGTTCTGCTGACATGAAATTTGAGTCAGAAGTGATTCCTGCATCCCATGCATCATAGAACTTTGCAGCAAGTCCTTCTTTATTGAGATAAGCTGCCATCATGCGAACTGACATTCTTTCGCCGAAAGAAACAAGGTAGTCTCTTGTGCGTTTTGTAAGTTCTTTGAGCATTGAAATTCCGGTAAGAAGCTGAGTAAGTTCTTCAAGGAGTTCATCGATTGCTTCGATTTTGATTCCGAGTTTTTCTGCAGTTTCGCGATGGAGTTTTTCTACACCCGAAATATCTACTTCACCATTAGCAGCAATATCTGCTGCTTCCAACAAATGATCTGTTGTGTCACCCATAGCAGAAAGGACAACAACTGGCTTTTCGTCTTTATAAGCCTTAATAATTGAAGCGACATGGCGAATTCTATCTGCATCTGCAACAGACGAACCACCGAATTTCATTACTATCATAGGGGCAATATACCAAAATACTTGAAGATTATCAATAATTAATTTATTCTATAT
>JAGHSB010000279.1 GCA_018066075.1 Candidatus Treponema scatequi | reverse complement strand
AATTGGGAATTAGGAATTAGGAATGTGGAATTCGGAATTATGGGTGGTTTGGAAGGTGGATTTGTGCTTCGGGGGTGTTAGTTGGTGGTTGAAAGAAATGGGAGGACACAGATTATGAGTGATTTTTGGGGATTATAGGGAATTTGGGAGATGTTGTGTATGGATCACGCTTCTCTTTTTCTTCTTTCATTTAACACCTCGTTATATACATCATCAAACGCATATTCGTGATACAGACATGATTCGAAAAAACCGTTATATAATCTTCCCTCATAAACCATATCTTCTACATTTATACCTCCATTATAACAAAAAGGGTATGTCAAATAATGACACACCCTTAAAAAAATCTGTGTTAAATCTGTGTCTCCCCTTTTTGTCGGTTAAGAACAAGTTTATTATTTAATCACAATATTCCTGAAACAGCACTCTTCTGTCAGATCTTTTTCTACAAAGTCAAAAACAACTTTTTTTATTTTATTCCACTTGAAAAGACCTTTTGCATTATGCCACTTGTTGTTTGTTTCGCTCCAGGCACCGTAGTCTACAAAATTCTTTAATGGAATTCTTACTTTATGCCACTGGCCGTCATTGAGTCCGTCATTATCAGTAAATCTTACTCTTGCTCTCCATGGAATTGCATTCGGATTATTTACTTCATCATCTGGATTCATAAAATATACATCGAGACGAAAATCTTTCTGAACAGTCTTAACTTCAAACTCAAGACAAAGTCCTTTATTCACAAGAGAAGTCATATCGACAGTATTGATAAAATTAAATTTTAAATTTTCATAAGCTTTGGCACCCGGGATCGAAATATATTTGTCGCCGTTTTCTGAAATCAAATTGAAATAAGGTTTTCCATTTTTTGAATTGCACCACGCATCAATCAAAATTCCATGTACAGGACTGTTGCGGTAAATTTCGTATGCTCCGTCTTTATATGATGTTGTGAGCCAGTTTCTTGGTTTTGTGTTTGGTGGAATTTTATAGCCCATGGTTTCAATTAATTTTACATTGACATCCTGCGGAAACTGTACATCCAGTTTATCAGAATTAAAAATTCCAAATTTATCTTTATAATCCCAGCTCACTCGGATTATGTTTCTTTCATCCATCCACTGACATTTTAAATTATACCAGTTTATGCGTTCAGTCTTATCAGCATATTGCTGACTTACACCAAATTCATTGCACATAAGGGCAACTTTTCTTTTATTTGCAAATTTAACAGCTTCATCCAAAGGCTTACACAAAACATCTTCTCTTGAATCATGTTCGTAATTGTTATAAAACCATTTAGCTCCATCATTTGCATTTTTTGGAAGCGGCGGCATTTTTTCTTTTACATAAGGGAACGGTATTCCTTTTACGTCTTTTAACTCAGTCCAGCTTGCACCCTGATGTGTAAAACAAAACGGAGTATAATCATGAAAGTTATAGATGATGTTATCATCTTTATAATCAGGAAGCTTTAAAAGTGCTTCGACATTATTCCAGTTTTCTGAACCGACAATGACTGTATGCTTTGTATCAATCGTTCGGATAAGTTTTAAAACATTTCCCTGAATTTTATTCCATTTTGAAATATCAGAATCAAGGTTTCCGCTTTTCATATGAGGTTCATTGTAAATTTCATATAGAATGTATTCTGAAGAATCTTTATAGCGGGATGCAATCTGCGGCCAGATTTTTACAAGTACTTTTTCAATATCAGGTCTTGTTTTTGAATTTCCATCGCAATCATTATGAAAATCAATTATCAGATAAAGTTTAAGTTCTGTACACAAATCTACAGCTTCATCAATTTTCTGCCATAGCCATTCAGGAATAACATAATCAGGTTTCCCCGAACTCCATTCTTCAAAATGAATCGGAAGACGAACAATATCTACACCAATACTTTTTATATCAACAAAATCCTGCTTACCATAAAATGTCGAACCAATATTTCCTACGTAACATGGTTCAAGATAATCAGAAAGGTTAACTCCCTTATGAAACGGCATCGTAACCTCAACCCGAGGTGTATTTCCTTCAGCAAAAATAAAGCCACAACAAAGAAGTGATAAAATTAAACCTAAAATTTTTTTCATATATCTTCTCCTTACATCTTAACCGCAACAAGTGTTAAGTCATCAAGCTGTTCGTCTTCGCGGAGGTTTGTATAATACAAGTATGACGATTCTTCAGAAATTGCTTCCTGATTTGAGCAGTAATAATCATAAAGGTTAAAGCATTTCTTAAGATAAGCGTCAATCTTTTTATCAACGCGAACGATATCAGTCGGGTTAACATCCATCGGCTTATAGAAGCGGAATACTTTTTCAACAGAACAAAGTGCTAAAATTGCATCCTGTACAGTTCCGTCGCCTTTTGAGAAATCGAAAATTAATTTTTCATCAGGAAGCGGACTGTGGAATTTTTCAAGAACGTAAGTCTGTTTATTGAGCGCTGCTTCGATGATGGCACTTACTCTCTCTGGTTCCATCTGTTCAGAATCCAAACCTACTTTATGATTTCCGTGAACATCACCTTCATTTAAACCAGGCTCTGCACATTTTGTTACGTTAAATTCTGCATCACGGAATTTACGGGTTGCTTCTTCGATACCGTCAGTATAGAGGAAAAGAATGTCGCCTTTGTTAAGGTGTGTCTTTTCCAGTTTGAATCCGCCCTTCATTTCTACCATAAATGTAGGAAGAGGTCCTGCAGCAGGGGTTTCCTGGAGTGTGAGGACTTTCTGTTTTTTCTCATGACTGTCGTAAATGTGAACGATGTTGTCTCCGGCGTTACACAGATATACATCGCCTGTTTTTGTATCAATTAAAGAAAGGATGATTGTCGCAAACTTTCCTTTGATTCCGAGGGCTTCAATAAAGTCGTTGATTGTACAAACGAGCTTTGTGAGGTCAGTTCCATTTTTAGCATAATTCCAGTTTTCAAAATGCTTTCGGAACAATGTCGCAACTACAGTCATCAAAAGAGCAGCCGGAACTCCGTGTCCTGAAACGTCGCACTTGATTACGACATGCCATCTGTCATCAAGTTTCTTATAATCAAAGTAGTCACCAGATACACCAGATGCACCTTCATAATAGCCTACAAATTCCAGTGCACCTTCTTTAATCTGTGCCGTTGTCTGTTTATTTCCCTTCGCATCAGTTGAAAGCGGAAGGAATGTCTGCTGTACGACTTTACCATCCATCAAAAGGTGTTCATCCTGTGCAGCTTTTACGAGCCCTCGGGTCATTTCATTTACTGTTTCACCGAGCTGTCCGATTTCATCTTTTGATTTAATGATGATTTCTTTTCCGGCAAGTTTTTCTTTGTCGACTGTCTGACCAATCATCTGCACATGTTTTGCAAGCTTCTTGATAGGATTAACAATGATAGTTGCAAGCGCAATCGCACAGATTGTTCCGATGATAACGGCAAGTAATGCAATACCAAGTGCGGTGAATGTAATTGTTGTCTGAGCAGCATCGATTTTTGAAATCAATGACTTTGTAGAAATCGAAATGAATACGATTCCACGGACATAAATTGTTGAACTTCCTGAGCGGTAAAGAACAGGACGATAGAAAAGATATTCTGTATTATTTCTGTCTAAGACTTTACTGTCATAAAGTGGATATGATGAACTGTTTTCGATTGAAAGACTGTTCATCGTTTCTGTCATACGGGTTGTAAGCTGTGTCGTGATGTCAGCAATTTCATTCATTCGGTTGACAGAGGCTTTATCAGTTTTAAGAGCAAGCTGAGTTCCTTCTGCATTGAGTTTAGCGATGTTGTTACCGATTTCTCCTGCAGTTTCTTTTGCCTTGTCGTTTACATATTTACAATTTGCGGCAATCTGAACAAATGTTTCATCAGTAAGTTTTGAACTTCCGGCGTTAAAAGAATCTGAATCAATTATTTTTTCTTCATCACCAGAAATGCGCTCATCATTAGTTGCCCATACAAAATCAAGAGTTGCATCATTAAAGTTTTCTTCTCCAGTTTTGAAACCGGTAATTGTTACGAAGTTAGCTTCTTCAAGCGCACTACTCTGGCCAGGCAGATAAGAAAGTTCCAATACGTTTTCAGACGGCATATACGCCTTAGTTCCACTTGAAAGACTTTCAAGAAGTACGTTTACTCGATCCTGAAGCCCCTGTGACAAACTCTGCTCCTGAGTTCTCACCATAATAAATCCAAGAGGAATAGATACAAGAAGAGAAACCATCAATACGAGTATAACAGTAAATCCGATAAGCTTGAGGCGAAGTCCACCGCCCTTTTTCTTTAGAGCAACCGCTCTTTGTTTTTTCTGTAATGGCATAATATCTCCTTGTATTAAAGCTCGAACTTCAAGATTAACAATATTGAAGTCCTTTATAGTATTTGCAATTCCTCTGACTGCAAGAATAATTCCTGCAAGAGCAAAAATCAAAAGAACTGCGAGTAAGATGTAAGCAACCTGAACGTTATATTTTCCAAGCTTAGTATAACCGAACCAGTCTGGAACATATTCATATTCTTTTTCAATCTTAACAGTACCGTTTTCTGAAACAGAGAATGCGATATTTGATTTATAAATACCACGGTCTGTATGGTTGAAAGAGATTGAATATTTTCCTTTTGGCATTTGAGATGGAATCTTGATGTCTGTAATTCTTGTATCTGATGGAATCTTATAATCACCGTTTGAATATTTGAGGTGAAGTTCAGGTTCCTTTTTCTGATCCTGTGTAAGATAGATGTCAGATACAACACCATCATAGCTGAAACCAGTACCTTCGATTGTTAAATTAACATTTCCGAAAATGTCCTGAGATTTTTTAACAGAAGTGATGGATGTATATGGTTCAAACTTATTCAAGTACAACGCAACATATGATGGCTCACCAACATTTCCAACCTGGTCAATTGCGCGTACTGCAAAGATGTAAACACCGTTTGAGTAATTTATAAACTGAGCATTGTTTTTCTGCTGCATGATTTTTTTCTGTGGAGCAGAAATTTTTGAGCTCAAATGATCTTTATTATATTTCTGATTAAGAGAATTAACTCTTTCTGTTAAAGCAAGATCAGTAAGAGATGTCGGATGATTTTTTGAGGATACGACATCTCTATCAATATTTTCTGCCTTTACGATATTCCAAGAATATCCTGCAACATCATCTGCTTCATCAGGATTTTCCCATGAAATTACAAATGAGTTTGCATTTACAAATCCGTACTGATCAAGTTCTGGCAAAGTAATAATCGGAGCCGGAGGTGGAGTCAAATCGCGCCAGTAAGAAACAACCTGAGCATCTGACCAGTTTCCTGCATAGTCAGTTGCAGAAACTTTCAAATAGTATTCGCCTTCTTCATCTGCATCTACATTGATTACAGTTTCTTTCGGGAGAGATTTTAAAACATGTGGAACTTCTTCGTCTTTATTCTTTGTCCAGATCCATGAATATCCTGCAATACCGGAACTATCCTGTGGCAGCTGAACCTGATATCTTACTCTCTGGTCTTTTGAATGGCGTCCTGCAACATAAGTCAACGGAGTTACTTTAGGCTGTCTTACGCTGTTATCTGCAGAAAGTCTGTAAATCGAATTGTCTGTCTGCCATACGAATGCAAGTTCTTTTCCACCATTTGTAACCATCGGATAAGAGAAAGTTGATGCATGACCGCTTTGTGAAAGTTTTATTTCATTCCACAAAACGCCTTCTTTCTGAGAAAAGTAAACTGTTTCAGCACCCTGTCTTGTATCAAACCAGACGATGCTTACCATGTCATTGTATGTAAATAAAACAGGACGAGAACAGTTTCCTGCCTGAGTAAGCTGTTCAACCTGAGATGTAATTCTTCCGCTAGATGAATCTACTTCTGCAAAACAGATATTTGAGTTTTCAGAAGTGATGTGAGTTCGTTCCCATGCAAGATATGTCTTTCCGTCTTTTGCAAGAATAGTCGGCTGCTGGTTGTGGAACGAAGTAAAAAGATTTTCAGATCCAGAAACTGATGACTGGTCAGTTACAAGTTCTGCTGAGCTCCATGAAGTTCCGTTTGAGCGAGAGTGTGTTGTATATAACTGATATGAAAGTCGCTGACCATAAAGATACTGTGCCTGAAAGAAAAGCATTTCACCTTTATCAGATGAAACAAGAACTGGAAGAAACGGGTTTTTGAAATTTTTTGCTGGTTCAAAAGTTGCAAACTCTGTCCACTTAATACCATCGTGGCTTCTTGCAGTGAGCATCGAGAATGATTCATCTTTACCGAGTGATGTAAAAAGAATAAAGTCACCTGACTTTAATGCATAAATACGAGGAGCAACGAGAGGCAAACTTAATTTTTCAAAGTGAGTCTCTTCGAAAGAAATTCCACCATTATCCGAAGTAAAAACAGAAATCGTATTTGAATCAGAAAGAATGCTGACACAAATTTTTCCGTCTTTATTCATTGCAACAGAATACAAGTCAGGAACTTCACCAGAATATGGGAAAGGACCTGCAAACTTTCTGATTGTTCTCCATGAAGAACGACCTGAAGCATTCATCATTTTTGTAGAACATGAAAGGTATATGAGTTTATTCTTTGTATCAATTTCCTGCCAGAAGATAGCACATGAATTGTTATTGCTTATCGCTTTTGGAAATCGGGAGTCTGTAGCTGTAAGTTTTTCTGGAACTTCCCAGTAATAGTCAGCAAAAAGTTTCTGAGGCGCAAAAATATTAAGGCCTGCAAAAACTGCAATGAGAAAAATAAATTTTCTAAAAATGCTGACTCTTTTCAAGAATAATCCCACCATCTATTATTTTACTTTACACACCATAAAATTACAACAATGCCTTAACTTTTTTCTGCAAATCAAGTACTTTTGTACTTCTCTTATTTTCAGGCTTCTGCAAAAGCTGTTCTACAATTGCATAAGCTCCGACGATATTGTTTTTCTGAAGTTCCTGAATTGCCTGCTGGTATTTTGCTTCATCAGCAGATGACAATACAACGCTCGCGCGTCCTCCGAGAGAAACCTGAACACGGTCTTTAAGCATATATGCCTGGTCGTTATTCGGATTAAGAACGATTGCCTGGTCAAGTTTTGCAAGCGCATTTTTAAGCTGAGTTTCGTTCTTACCTGCACTGTTGATGATTGCCTGAGCTTCATTTGTGAGAGCCTTAGACTTAGTAATAGCAGTTGTATCAACAGGTTTCTGTTTAAATCCAAGTTCAAGTTCTACCTGATAAATAAGATTCTTGAGACCAGGATATTTTGGATTGATTTCATAAAGGTCACAAAGATCTCGATAAGCTTCCTGCTGCTTATCAGCAATCTTGTAGTTGTTTTTTGCATTCTGAACCTTGCGGTCGAACATTTCGTTGAAACTTGCAGGATCAAGCTGCTGGTCGATTCTCAATGTCAAAAGGCTTGCTTCCTGGTTCAACGGATATACAAGCTGAACTTCCTGAAGTTTTTTCTTTGCAAGGTCAAGAGTTTCTTTTCCTTCTTCTTCATTGCCCTTCTTAATCTGTTTTGAACCTTTATCATAATACTGATGTGCAATACTCAGAAGCTGAGACATTTCAGGATACAATGGTGCAGTCGGTGGAATTACACGGCCAGTCTTCATTGAAAGAGCTGTTTCTACCATCGCAAAGAGGTTCTTGATTTCTTCATCTTCTTCATCACCGTTAGTTACAGCCCAGCGGCTCTTAGCCTTCGCAAGAGTACTTTCTGCCTTTTCAAAGTTTCCGTTATAGTATTCATTCTTAGCCTGGTTCTTTAACTTACGAACTTCGGCAACGATGAGCTTGTTTTCAGCATCGTTAACCTGCTGACCGAGAGCAAAGAGTTTTTTATCACTTGATTCACGAAGAGACTGATCTTCCTGATGGTCCAATGCTTCTTTATATTTCAAAGAAGCCTGTTCGATGCTCTTTCTTGCATTTGTATAATCACCACGATTGTATGCATTTAAAGCCTGATTATAACGAAGTTCAGCTTCATTTATTGCCCTCTGGCTCAAGAGAATCTCTTCATTACATTTTGCCGCTGTATCGCTGCTTTCTTTCTTGAATGCGTTCATTCTGTTTACGCCTTCAACAACGGCTTTCTCTTCAGATGCAAATGCAGATCTGTTTGAAGAACTCTTTACGAGAATATCACGGCACTGAATCAAAGTATCAGCATCAGCATTAAGTTCTTTTTCTGTCTGAGAAATCAAAGCAAGTGCTTCTTTCGGGTAATGAGTCTGCAAAAGTTCATCAGCTTTTTTATACTCTTCCTGATAGTGATTGCAAATATCACCTGCTGCACTTGCAAAGTAAGAAGAAGTTTCCTTCCACTGATGTTCACTCGCTTTTCTACATACGTCATATAAAGTTTTATTCAATACAGAGTAATATGTATCAAAGTTTATATATTCAAAATTTGCATCTTTATTATTTTTAACTTTTGCAGACTGAGAAACTTTTTCAGGATAAGAAGTAAACCATTCCTGTTTCAAAAGTGCATCAGCCTGAAATGCACAGTCATCATACTCTTTTGAACATGCAATCATCATTGAAGCATATGAGTTTTTAGATCTGATTCCTTCTACTGCGTCTGCCGGTTTCTGAATTGTCTTTAAAGTATCATTTGTCTTCTGATATTTATTAAGAACGATGTAACTGTCATCAAGTGTTTTAGCTACAGTCTTTACATAATCCATTGAAGCAATGTAATTAGGATAATCTTTTTTATACTTAACTTCATAATCAAGTTTACCGTACATTGCATTTACAGTTTTTCCAAGATCTGCAAAATTAGAAAGTGCAGTAATTTTCGAACGAGGAAGTTCATTTTCCCTTACAGTTGCAACATTTGTCTGGTCAATTCTTCCGATGTCACCTGATGCAATTGCGGCATTAATTACAGGCTTTGCACCTTCTACATAATTTACAAACTGAGTATCCATTGCTCCGATAATTCCGGAACGGTCATTATTTTCAGTACCAAGTGTAAATCTGAACACAAACGGAAGATATGACGCTTCTGTGAGTTCCGGATTCTTTTTCTGAAGCTGCGCAAAAATATCTTTCAATGAGTTTGCATTTTTGTAAACAGCATTTCTGATGTTAGCAAGAGTCTGCATTTCATTGTTAAAGTTATTATAAGCACGAGATGCATCGTTGTAGTTTCCAGAATTAACAGCGTTGATGAATGCGTTATATGCGTTTCTGAGACGATCCTGCTCATTTGAATAATCACGGCAAAGATTATTAATTCCGTTTACCAAAGTTGTAACTGTTGTAGTAACGCTCGCAGGATTATCTTCGTAAAATTCTTCACGATACATTGTAAAGCCTTTCTGAATCTGAGAAACGGCCTGTGAAAATTCCCCCTGATCAACTGACGCAGAAGATTCTTCTACAATCCTACGGAACTGGGCTCTGTAATAAGTAAACTGTGCCGCAATTTTCGCCTGACGAATAAATGAAAGCTGTTCTTCAGTCGGATGCTTTTCTACAGTTTCAAGCTTTGCAATGATTTCAAGTTTTTTCTGTGCGTTTTCAGGTTCTTTTTCCATTACGTCGATGAGCTGGTTTGCAAGAACGATGTACTGGTTTCGGGCATTCATAATCTGATCGATTCGTTTCTGAACGCTGTCGAGTTCATCTGGATGTCCACGGAGATAATCGCTCAATTCGATGAGGGCAGCAGAATATTCTGTTTCTTCGATGAGCTGGTCAATATCTTTGAGAGTCTTCTGGTTTGGTGTTTCAGTGGAATTTGCCTCACCGCCATTTTTTGGAGCGACAGACTTTCCCTGTGCGAAACACAAGTTGAGAGAAAATAAAACTGTTAAAACCAAAAGAACTTTTTTGATAATAAATTCCCCTTATCTTATATATTTTCGGTAAAAAAACTAATGATATTAGAAGAAAACACCGAAAATTTACTATAACGATAATGACCAAGAAGTATTTTCTCATTGGAGAAATTGGACATTTTTACATATTTTTGGTAAAATTATAACGAAATGAAAAAGATTTGTACAATCTGCATTTGTATTCTCCTCACCGCTCTTATTATACCAGTAAAAGCATATTCACTGGAATACGTTGACGTATATTCAAATCTTGCAGATTCATTTGCCAGTTTCGTTGATAAAAATGCCGGTACTACAGTTTTCCCTTCGCTCAACATTCCATCGGGCGGACGCGAAGAAAGTCTCGGTGCAGCCTTTACTGCTCTTGCAGATGACATAGGATTTTTTGACTATAACCCGGCAGCAAGCTGTGTCCTCGAAAACACAGAACTTGCACTCTACCATAACTCCTGGATTTCAGATTCAAATGTTGAAACACTTGCCTTTACACAGCGCAAAGATGATTTAGGCTACGGAGCAAAATTAAAATGCTTCTACGTTCCATTTACAGAATATAATGACTTTGGTGACCGCGTTGCTTCAAACTATTATTCTGAAACAACATTAACGGCAAATATTTCATACAATTTCTTTCATGGCTATTATTTCAAGGGACTCGCTGTTGGAGCAAATGTAAAAGCTGCATGGCGTTCAATTCCGGATTATACAGACAGAGTTTCAGGACAGCTGATAAAAAATTCTGGTCTTGCTCAATCTGGTGCTGCAATCATGTGCGATATCGGAATGCTTTTGAGATTCAATGCAGCAAAATTTTTTGATGACAGAAATCCAAACTTGAAAATCGGTGTTTCAATTCAAAATGCCGGCGTTGCACTTACAGGTTTTGGAACTTCTTCTGGAATTAAACTTGATGATTCTCTTCCAACTCAGATTTCTGCAGGTGTGTCATACAGATTTATAAAACCATGTGCAGTTTGTTTTGATTTTACACAGCCAGTAAATGTTTTTGATTTTTCTAAATCAAACCTCTGGTCTGCCGGAATCGGTATCGATGTAAATGTTACATCATTTGTTGAAGTAATGGCAGGATTCAGATTAAAAGGTGCCAATCCACGCTTCAGTCTCGGAACAGAAGTTAACCTTAAGAAATTTACAATTGATCTCAATTATACATTCGACTTAACATCATCCCTTAACCCTGTAAACCATTTTTCTCTGTCTGCAAAAATCAATCTCGGTGACCGCGGAAGAAAATCTGTCGAAATGGAAGCCGAAGGATATTACGAAGACGGACTTAAATACTATGCCCGCGGCCAGATGGAACAGGCAGTCGAATGCTGGAACAAATGCCTCAAGCTCAACCCTTCTTTCACCCCGGCCCGCAACTCAATCAAACTCGTAGACAATTCAAAGAAACTCTTTGACCGAGTAATCGACATCCAGTCTTTGGAATAGATTGAATTTGCAGAATCGCAGCACTATTCATGACGGAAATTAATAAGTATCATTAAAAATACGGGAAGGAAGGCAGCGGCTTGCGCCGCTTACGATTTTCTGTAGTTTCTAATCTTTTTTTTATTTCTTTTTACTGAAGATTCGGAAGTTCATCCAAGGGAAGATTGGATGTTCTTTTTCGAGATTGCAGAGCCATTCGGTACTTACTGTGTTTGAACCGAGGGCATCAAAGACTGCTGTAAATGAAATGATGCTGTCTTTGAAAGCTTTTTCTGCGTATTCGGCATACTGATTTGTTTCAATCATCTTTGCCCATTCTGAGCTCTGTGCAAGCATAAGTTCTCTTGAACCGAGATTCAAAAGTCTAACTTTCAAACCGCTGTCATCAGGAAATCTTCCTGCAAGGTCAACAATTCTTTCGCATGCTTTTCTAAGATAGCGGATCATCCATCCATTTTTATTTGTAAGGTAATCTTCACCATAACTTTCTGCACTGCCTGATGCAAAGTAAGGAGTAATCTTCTGAAGTGCAAATTTATCAAAAAGAAGTTCTGAGAATGTTGTTACATTAATGTCATTTTCAACAAATTTTCTGATTACTGCTTCAAACCATGTAAGACCTTCGCTCCATGTTCTGAAAAGCATTGATTCATCAAATACGCATGTCATTGAAACATCTGTATCTTTCAAAATCTTTGAAGCTTCTTCAAGCTTTGATTTATAGCCTGAAATAAAGTCTTCTGCATCAATCTGAATCTGATTTGCAACATTTTCTTCGTTGTAGATATATTCAGATTTTTTCATTACTTTTGGATTGATTTCTGAATCTGTAAATGAATTGTTGAAATAGCAGAATCCAGATGGAGTTCTTGCCTGACCTTTCTTGATGAATGGAGTAAGCTCTTTCAATTCGAGTTCCCAGGCGATGTCTTTATTAAAGTTTTTATAAATTTCGTTTGTTTTGTATTCAAGCTTGATTTTGTCTGTAGCAAAGAATGAAAGGCAGTTAAAATGACGGCAAGGAGCAAAAATACCCTTTTCCGGCATTACTTCTCCCAAAAGGAAGCTCTGTGAAGGAAGAATTGTGTAGCTTACGCCATACATTCTCAATACTCTTTCGATTCCAGGAGCATATCCAAGTTCAGGAAGGAAGAATCCTTCTGCATTAACGCCGAAGTAATGTCTTACAGAATACAAGCCAGTTTCAACCTGTGCATTTAGAATCTCAGGCATATCTGCATAGTGAGGCATAAACATGTATGTTCCACAAGTTGCAAGAATTTCTACGAGACCTTTTTTTGCAAAGTTTGAAAAATATTTTAAAAGGTTGCTTTCATAAACTTCTGTAAAATATCTTTTTGCTTCTACAGTTTTTTCAAGATATTCAACAGCGAGTTTATTTATTTCTTTAAAACCTTTAGTTCTTGTAATTTCGTTTTTACCAAACTCGATGAGCTTATCAAGGTAATCAACATACTGCTTTTTAACGACTGAGTCTGAAAGCAAAGAACAAAGAGGCGTTGAGAAAACAAGAGCGATTTTAAATTTAACGTTTTCACTTTCGAGCTTTGAAAGCATATTCAAAAGTGGAATATATACGTTTGTAATCTTTTCAAATAAAAGTGCTTTTTCCTGTGCGTATTCAACTGACTTTTCATCAGAATGTCTGATATAAGGATGATGAAGATTTAACAATAATGAAATATTTTTACTTGCCATAACTTTCTCCGATATCAGTTAAACGACTGTCTGTAATTATTATAAAGATTTTTAAACATTGTCTTAATACCAGACAACTCTAAGATAGGCTTGATTTTCTGATCATGTCCAGGCTGAAAGTTCTTAAACTCTGCAGACCCTTGAGGAATCTCAATTCTTGATGAAACTGCAAGAATGTTATCTTTTGAATTAGAAGAGTTCTGAATCAAATCTACACGAACATATTTTTTAGCACCAGGAATGACAATGTACTGTTCACGGTCATCGTGGTTAATCTGTATGTCAAATGTTTCAGCAGGCTTTTCACTTTCTGCTTCATCAAAAAGACAAACCTGAAGATGAAGTGAAATCTTATTTGTTGTGATTTTCTTCAACTGAACTTCACTGATGTCCCAGTAAACAAAAAGAGAAACAGGATTTCTCATAAGAACATCGATTTTAGTCTCGTTGTAACTTTCAGGTAATTCTGTAGCAATGGAATTTACGGCATCTTCCGTTACTTTGATTGTTTCTTTAAAGTTTGCGTTTTCGTCAAGCTCTTTTGCAACCTCAAGTAATTCTGCGATGATGAAACGGCGGTTCAAATCGTCCGGAATATCAATTCCGTACTGATCTGCAAGTGCAATAAGCTGAGATGATGTCAAAGTCTCAAGATGATTGCGAGATAAATTATTTTTAGCTTCAGTATTTTTCATAAATTAAATAATCTTAAAAATTGAAATCCTTGTCAAGAGTATCCAAAACCTTAAATCCAAAGTGCGAAGCAAACTCCCTTGAGTTTCTTGCGCACACTATTACATCTTCCGGATTATGAGCATCTGAATTGCAGATTACTTTCGCATTTGTCTTTGCAACCATTTCCCAGAATTCGTGATAAGGATATCCGTAGCGGGGACCGACATTAGCATCTACAATTCCCCTTTTAATGCCAAGCCCGTTAATTTCAAGCGGAATACCTTTATCAACTGCCGCTTCAAGAATTGCCCTCAAAACACTTTCAGTTTCTGCGTCCCAGTCATGCCATCCCATCATAAATAAATCAGGGTGTGCAACGAAATTATACAAACCAGAGCCGATTGCTTCTACAGTCTGGTCAGCATATTTATGAAGTAATTTTACGTTATGATTCAATTCTGGGACATAAATCCTGTCATTTCCGTCTACGCACCAATGAGGTCCTAAAACAAGGTAGTCGGCTCCGTATTTTTCTTTAAGTTCTTTGTACCAGAATGTAAAGTTTTTGTCATATTCGCATTCAAAACCAAGATAAACGTTAAAATCAGCTTCTTTTTTGGCCATATTTACGGCATTTATATAAGTATCAATTTCAGAAACTTTCATTCTGACATTATCCCAGTTATATCCCATTGATTCAGGGTACGGACAATGATCGCTTATGCCAAGCATGCTTGCGCCCTGCTCTTTTGCAGCCTTAACATAGTCTACCGGCATTCCAACTGCATGCCTGCAAAGTTC
>JAGHSB010000049.1 GCA_018066075.1 Candidatus Treponema scatequi | reverse complement strand
GCTGGTAGAGCACGTGATTTGTAATCTCGGGGTCGTGGGTCCAAATCCTACAGGTAGCTTTATTTCGGGGAGTTTCCCGAGTGGTCAAAGGGGGCAGACTGTAAATCTGTTGGCTTAGCCTTCGTAGGTCCGAATCCTTCACTCCCCAATACTTAAAGGTGTTACAAAGTGTGTTTTGCAAAAGACTTACTTTTTAACACCTTTTTTTTATAACTGTAAAATCCGTCTGGTGGGGGCGTATTATTAGCGAATGTTTTTATGAAAAAGGCCTTAACTTTGAATGCAACAAATGCTCGGCATGCTGCAGATTAAGGCCTGGTTTTGTATATCTTTCTCAAAGGGATTTGACAAGTCTTTGTCAATGGTTTAAACTTTCAGAAACAGAATTTATCGAAAAATATTGCCGCTGGGTCGGTTATTATGACGGAAAAGAAGCTCTTTGCCTCGTGGAACTTAAAAACTACGACTGCATTTTCTGGAATAAGGACACAGGCTGTACTGCTTATGGTGCGCGACCTGTTCAATGTTCCACTTATCCGTTCTGGGACTGGATTCTAAAAGACAATGAAAGCTGGAACGAAATTGCAAAAGAATGTCCCGGCTTTAACAAAGGCAGACTGTGGACGAAAGAAGAGATTGAAGAACAGAGAATCCAATACGTTCATAACCAGCCGATAACAAGATAAGTTTTATTAAAAAAAGTTTTTTTACACAAATCATTATGTGTAAATTTAGGAGATGATTTTGAAAGTCCATTTTTGGGGTGTAAGGGGATCCATTCCAAGTCCAATAACTTCTTCTCAGATTCAGGCAAAGATTAATGCAGTAGTTCAGCGAATTACACCACAGGATCTTGAATCATTTGATACACGGGAAAAATTTATTGCAGGACTTCCTGACTGGATTTATGGAACTTTCGGTGGAAACTCTCCTTGCGTTCAGCTTACAACAGATGAAGGAAAAGAAATTATTCTTGATGCAGGTTCTGGCATTCGTGTGATGGGAAAATCAAAAAAGGCACCTGCTGACGGACACTATTCATTATTCTTTTCACACTTTCACTGGGACCATATCTGCGGACTTCCGTTTTTTGATCACGCATTCAATCCAAGTGTAGAAATAGACATCTATTCTTCTTTTGAAAAAGCAGAAGAATATCTTGCACTTCAGATGCCGTCACTTCAGCTTTTTCCGGTTTTGTGGGAAAACTTTTCACGCAACTTCAAGTTCCATGTACTCGAAGAAGGAAAGCCATACGAAATTGACGGCATGACAGTTCGCTGCGTAAAGATGAGCCATCCAGGTTCTTCATATTCATTCTCATTTGAGCAGAACGGAAAAAAATTCGTTTACGCAACTGATGTAGAACTTATGGACATTCAGACAAGCAACCAGGAAGCCGTTAATGCTGTTTTCAAAGATGCTGATGCTGTTGTCCTTGATACTCAGTATACAATGGAAGAAGCTCAAGCAAAAGAGAAGTGGGGACATTCCGCTTTCTGTTATGCAATCGACTTTGCTGTTTCCATGAACATAAAAAAAGTTTACTTATTCCATCATGAACCAATGTATGATGACAAAAAAATCAATTCGATTTTGAATGCTGCAAAATGGTATTCAACTTTCATTTCTCACGATCAGGTAAAAGTTGAGCTTGCAGTAGAAGGCGTTGAAGCTGAAATCTAGTTTCACAAATTATTGTAAAAGGGCTTATCAATGAAAAAAATAATTATTCCTGCAGTTGCTGCTTTCGTCATTTTGTTCGGAGCAATTTTTTCGTGCGCATATATTTCCTCTCAGAGTTCTGCCGTTTGTTCAGAAAAAGAAAACGCAGTTTCAATGGAATATGAAATTTCTAGTGGAATGACAGCGCGTGCTGTCGGACGCGAGCTTGAAAAAAGTGGAATTATTAAAAACGGTCAGATCTTTTATGTTTTCGCACGATTTCCAAAACTTGCTGTTTTCTTTACGCATCAGAATGCAAAAATCTTCAAGATTCAGACTGGATATTATGAAGTCAATTCTGCAATGACTCTCGCAAATGTTTTTGCAGAAGTTTCAACAGGAAAAGAAAGAACAGTTACTGTTTCGATTCCAGAAGGACTTACAGTTTCTAAAATCGCAGAAAGATTTGAAAAAGCTGGATTCGGAAGTGCCAAAGATTTCGTTACTGTTGCGACAACAAACGGAAAAGAAATTTTTACAGAACTCAAAATAGATTTGGACATCGACAGCGTTGAAGGATTTTTGTTTCCTGATACATACAAAGTTCCTGTTACATACGATGCAAAAAAAATCATCATAATGATGATAAGAAATCTCCTCAAACAGCTTCAGGCAAATGAAGAGACAAAGTCGATCGTAAACATTCCATCTAAAGAATTTTACGAAAAGCTCATTCTCGCATCTATCGTAGAACGCGAATACCGCGCAGAAGACGAAGCAGCCCTCATCGCAGGCGTTTTCAAAAACAGACTTTCAATCAACATGCCGCTTCAGTCATGCGCAACAGTTGAATACATCATTACAGAAATCAACCACAAGCCTCATCCAAAAATCATTTTCTTTGACGACCTCGAATCGAGAAGTCCGTACAACACATACAAGTTTCCGGGACTTCCACCGGGACCAATTTCAAATCCAGGACTTACAGCAATCAAGGCTGCCTTTAATCCGCAGGATTCAAATTATCTCTACTTTACTTTGACAGATGCAAATGCCGGAAGACATACATTCTCAAAGGACTTTAATTCACACGCAAAAGCGACTAACGAATTTAAAACTAAGAAAGCGGCAGGAAACTGATGGGTGGACGAATTTCAAAACGGACAATTGAAGCGATTCAAAGCTGTGATATTGTCAGTGTTGTAAATGATTATACTCATATGGAAAAAAAGGGGAGCGCCTGGTGGGGATGCTGTCCTTTTCATCATGAGAAAACAGCGTCCTTTCACATCGAAGAAGGCAAAAACCTCTATTACTGTTTCGGCTGTCATGCAGGCGGTGACATCGTAAAGTTTTTCATGGAAATGGAAAAACTTTCTTACGTTGACGCACTTACGGCTCTCGCAAAAAGATTCAACATCGAAGTAATCTATGAAGACGGCAGCTATGTTCCACAGAAAGAAGACAACACAAAAGAGCTCTACATCGATTTATACAATCGCACGGCTTCAATGTTCCACTATCTTTTGACAGAAACTCCGCAGGGCAAACCTGCCCTCGAATACATAACAAAACGCGGCCTCACACCAGAGACTATCCAGAAGTTCAAAATCGGATACAGCCCTGCTGACAGAAAGTGGCTCAAAAACTTTCTCATTTCAAAAAATTTTACACCGGATTTTCTTTCAAAGTCAGGACTCTTCAGCGCAAAGTATCCTGACATCACGATTTTTGCAGGAAGACTCATGTTTCCGATTTTCAACAAAGACGGAAATGCCGTAGCGCTCGGTGGACGTATTCTCGAAGGCGAAGGCCCGAAGTACATCAACAGCCCTGAGATGCCGCATTATAAAAAACGCGAAACTCTTTACGCATACAACTTTGCAAAAAAAGCAATCCGCGAAAAAAAGACTGTAATTCTCTGCGAAGGCTACATGGACGCAATTGCATATCATCAGTGTGGAATTGATTATGCCGTAGCTCCTTTGGGAACTGCTTTTACAGACGGCCAGGTTAAGATGCTTGCACCTTTTGTAGAGACAGTCCTTCTGTCATTTGACTCGGATGGCGCTGGTCAGGCAGCGACAATGAAAGCAATCATCATGTGCCGCCAGATGGATCTTACTGTAAAAATCATTCAGCTCAAGGGTGGAAAAGACCCGGCCGAGATCATGCTTAATTTCGGGCCTGATACATTGACTAATGCGGTAAATAATGCTATATTAGACAATGATTTTTTATTATCTAAACTAGGGGAAAAATACCCTAAAAAGACTCCTGAGGACAAGATAAAAGCTGCCCTCGAGTTCTTTCCATACGTTGATTCACTTAGTTCGGATATACAAAAAGATTCGACACTTGAACAATTTAGTCAGGTGTTTAACACAAAACTGGAGGCCGTAAAGAGAGATTTCGTAAACCGGGACCGTGCTCGTTCTAGCTTAGAGAATAGAAAGACAGATGTCGGAACTCCAGCCATTCAAGACATCAAGCTTAATGCAGAGCTTCGTACAATACTTGCCGTCATTTCAAACTTAGAACAGTTTAATCTATTGCATGAACAGGTCACAATCAACGATTTCGAAGATCCTTTAGCCCGTAAGTTATTCATCATTTTAGAGGAATGTCATAGAGAAGAAGATATTTCGATTCCGGCTATATTAAATCATTGTCCTGAAGAAGAGGTTCAGAGGATGATTGCAAAGGTCATTTCATCCAGAGAATTTGAATTTGAAAAAGAAAACCTCACTTACGTCAAAGAAAGTATAGCCATGATAAAACGTAACAGTCTTGAACGACAGCGCGAAAAGTTAATGAATAAGATTCGGCAGTTCAAACCTATTACGCCAGACGATCAGAATACCTTGGCTCAGTTCCTCAAAGAAAAGATGGAAATTGACAGAAAACTGCAAGAGTAAAATGAAAAAGAGTACTGTAGAAAAGAAAAAGACAACTAAAACAGCAGCTAAGAAAACTGCTGAGAAAAAAACTGCAAAGAAACCGGCTGCTAAAAAAACAGCAGAAAAGAAAACTGCTAAAAAACCTGCTGCTAAAAAAACGGCAGAAAAGAAAGCAGATAAAAAGACAGCAGAAAAGAAAACTGCTGCAAAAAAGACTGCAGCTAAAAAAGTTGAAAAACCTGCAAAGTCAGTAAAGGCCACAAAAACAGCTAAGACTGCAAAAGCAGAAAAGCCTGTAAAAGCACCTAAAAAAGATGATTCTAAAGTTATAGAAAAACCAGCAAGAACTGGAAAAAAAGATCTCGAACCAGATGAAGAAATCGAGTTTGCAAAACTTTTCCTTTACATCAAAGACAAGAAAACAATCACATGGGATGAAATCAATGATGTAGTCGGAATCAATTTTGCAACTTCTCAGATGGACAAAATCATTTCTTTGATGGACCAGAACAAGGTAAGCATTCAGGAAGTGGAACCTGAGTTTGGTGAAGATGAAGAAGACGTTGTTGTAGAAGACGAAGACGATGATGAAGATCGTGAAAAAGATGCTGATGCAGCAATCGTAGAACAGACAGAAAAGGCTGCTTTTTCTTCTAAGAAAAGACTCGTAAGTTCAGATAAAGATTCTTCAAGTGATGATCCTATCAGACTTTATTTAAGAGAAATCGGTAAAGAAAATCTTTTAAATGCAGAAGAAGAGGTTACTCTTTCAAAGCAGATGGAAGATGGTGAAAACATCATTAAAGATGTAATTAAAAACTCAGGAATCATGATTCCAGAATTTTTTGCAATTGCACAGAAAGCATTTACAAGAATTGACCTTCACGAACCTGGCCGTCCAAGAAAAGAAATCAATGAAGAGATGGCAGAAAAGAGAAGACTTAAAGGTTCTTACAGTGAATACCTCAAACCGATTCTCCCTGAATTGAAACAGTACATGTCTATTAAACGCAATCTTTACGAAATGGATCAGGATGCAAAGATTTTTGATAATCCTGAAATGTTGAAGCTTCGTAAAGTAATTACACCACAGCTTCAGAAAGCAGACATTCAGTCAGAAGAAATTGAACACTTCTCAGAAAAATTTATCGACGCTACAGAAAAGATTTCAGACTACCAGCATAAACGCGAAAAGAAAATGAAGGAACTCCGCATTTCAGATGCAGTTCAGCTCAGAAAACTCGGTCGTCGTCTTTCAACTCGTTCAGAAGCTGCAAAGCTCGAAAAAGAACTTGGAATGAAATCAGATGACATTCGCGAAGTATATACTCAGATTCAGAAAATCGACAGAAAATTAAAACGCCTCGAATATGAATTTGAAAACAACATCGAAGAAATCGAAACAATGGCAAAAGAAATTCAGAGGGGCCGCAAGTTGATGGAAGTTGCCAAAAACCATCTCATCAACGCAAACCTTCGTCTTGTTGTTGCCATTGCAAAAAAATATACAAACCGCGGTCTTCAGTTCTTTGACCTTGTTCAGGAAGGAAACATCGGTTTGATTAAAGCCGTTGAAAAATTTGAATATCGAAAGGGATACAAATTTTCAACATATGCAACATGGTGGATTCGCCAGGCAATTACTCGTTCAATTTCTGACCAGGCACGTACAATCCGTGTTCCAGTTCACATGATTGAACAGATCAATAAAGTTGTCCGCGAAAGCCGTCAGCTCATGCAGAAACTCGGACGCGAACCGACAGACGAAGAAATTGCACAGCAGCTTGGATGGCCTGTTAACCGCGTTAAGCAGGTTAAAAACGTTGCCCGCGAACCGATTTCGCTCGAAACACCAATCGGTGAAGAAGAAGATTCTTCGCTCGGTGACTTTATCGAGGACAAAGAAGTCGAAAATCCGGCTTCTCAGACAGCCTATACTTTGCTTCAGGAACAGCTCCGTGAAGTTTTAAGTACTCTTCCAAAGAGAGAACAGGAAGTCCTTAAGATGAGATTTGGTCTTGATGACGGATATTCCCTTACTCTTGAAGAAGTAGGTTTGTACTTTAACGTAACTCGAGAAAGAATCCGACAGATTGAAGCAAAAGCGCTCAGAAGACTCCGTCATCCACGCCGTGCTTCAAGTTTGAGAGATTATATCGAAATGTAGCTCATAGACATAAAGGGCTATTTATTATA
>JAGHSB010000198.1 GCA_018066075.1 Candidatus Treponema scatequi | reverse complement strand
TTTTACGAGAGTTCCGTCTGAGGCTTCGACTGTTTCTCCGTTCTGAAGTTTTGACCAGAGAGGTCCGCACGGAACAGTGAGTTCTTTTGCTTTTTCTGGATTAAATTCTCCGGGTCTGTCTTTTTCTTCGTGAACGACACAGGGAGCTGTAATTTCATTTACTACAACAGGATAATTAATATACATATCAAGAACTTTGCGGCTTGTTTCGATGTATTCTGCAATTTTTGGAGGACCGTAAATGTAAAGCGGTTCTGTTCTGTCAACCTGAGATGAAAGCATCATGATTCCAGGAAGTCCTGTTACATGATCGGCATGAGTATGTGAAACGAAAATCGCATTAATTTTTTTCCACTTTAAGTTAAGACGCTTTAACGAAACCTGAGTTCCCTCGCCTCCGTCAAATAAAAATAAATCTCCGTCGCGTCGAAGAAGAACAGAAGTCAAATGTCTGTACGGCAGCGGCTGCATTCCACCACAACCTAAAATAAAAGCTTCCATGTTCATAAACTAGCGTCCCCTGATTTTTTTAAGAATAACTTTATGATAGAAAGCTCTCGCTTTTTCTGCCATGTTGTAAAGTTTGTAAACAGATTTTAACGGAACATCAAATGATCCGATTCTGTGAATATTGCGTCCGCCGAAATTTGCCTTAAACATATAAAGTCCGTGCATCGGATGATTTTCGTTTTTTCCTTCAGGCGGCATTCCGTACATATCATAATATTTTGAACCGTATGCTTTTGCATCTTTCATTGCAGTCCACTGCAAAAGATGGTTAGGCATTAGATTTCTTTTTTTGTTTGAACTTGCACCGTAAAGGTAAATTGATTCATCGTGAGAAAAGAGAGTCATAATAGAAGCGATTTCATCGCCTTCGTGTTCTGCAATATAAAGTGATACAAGTGGAACATCTTCGCCTGCTTTAATTTTTTCTGCAGAATATTTTATGAGGTCAAGGTAATATGATTTTGCGTGGCTTGAGTTTCCGTCGCGGGCATTTGTTTCTTTTGTGAGTTCATAAAACTTATCGAGTTTTTCGTTTATGATGGAATCTACTCCGATATATTTTTTAATTGTCACGCCTTTTTTTTCTGCGAGCCTTATGTTGTAACGCCATTTTGAATGCATTCGCGACATGATTGTTTCTGCGTCAGCTGTAAGGTCTATCTGAGTTGAGTCAGGGGGCTGAATGTCGACTTTATTTTTTCTGATTGAAAGTTTTTGAGAAGATGCTGCTTTTGAAAAATCTTTGTTGAATGAGTCGCGGGCTTCTGGTGTGTCAAAGATGAGGTCCGGGTCAAAGCGGATTGCGATTGTGTTTTTTGGAAGATAAGGTTTTAATGCAAGAGCGATGTCAGAAAGCTCTTTTGAAATTGATGCGGCGTCTGGAATTTGTGAAGCTGAGTTTGAGTCTGAAGCAGTCTGTGTTACGATGTCGCCGAGTTTTGGATAAAGCGGAATATATGCGATTGAGAATTTTCTTTTGAAAAAGTCACGGTTTAAGACTGCGCATTCTGTGTCATTGATTGAAAAACGGCGGTAAGTCCATCCATGTCGTGATTTGAAAGAACACCAGAAAGGAGTCTGCAAAAATGAGCCGTCGTTCGGGTGTTTTGATGTATCTATTTCTGTAATTTTGTATTCTGCCATAACGCTTTATTTTATCAGTTATTGACGATTTATGGAATAAGTAGTACAAATTGACTGTACGCTTTCGCGTTACATATCAAGACAGTTCGAAGTCCTTCCTGTCTATAAACAAAACCAGGTTAAAAATGAACGAATTATTAATCTTTTTAACACTCGCAGTATCCTTCGGGATAACTCTCCTTTTCTACAGACTTTTTTCAAAAGCCGGCCTTTACGCATGGATTTCAATCTGCGCAATTCTTGCTAACATCGAAGTCACAGTTTTAGTCAAAGCCTTCGGAATGACACAGACTCTCGGAAACGCACTTTTCGCTTCAAGCTTTCTTGCAACTGACATCTTAAGTGAACTTCATTCAAAACAGGATGCAGAAAAAGGCGTCAAAATCGGAATTGCAACTTCAGTCGTTTTCATTCTGTTTTCAATCATCTGGCAGTTTTATACACCGGCAGAAAATGACTGGGCTTACCCTTCTGTAAGAACCCTTTTTTCAAATACACCGAGAATCATGATTGCAAGCCTTATTGCTTATGCGGTGTCTGAATTTGTTGATGTTAAGCTTTATCATTTGATCTGGAATTTCACAGAACAGAAATCTGGTGATAAAAAAAGTTTTCTCTGGCTTAGAAACAACGCAGCGACTTTAATCGCCCAGGCTGTGAATATCGTGATTTTTAATTTTGGTGCATTTTTTGGAATTTACGAAATCGGCTCTCTTTTGAGCATAACTGCGATGTGTTATGTGATTTACATTTTTACAAGCCTTCTTGATACACCGTTTATCTATCTTGCGCGAAAAAATACTAATATAAATATTTCTGATAAGAATTCATGACATTTTTCTGCTGAACCTGTCCAACAGGCATTCCATTATCGATTGTTCTTGCAGCGTTTATATTGTCGTTGTGATACAAAAAGTGCTGATAAATCATCATTTCGTTCTTTGGTAAAAAATGCTTAGTTAAACAAATCCCTATTTGTTGGGGGAAGATCCAGTGCACCGTTTAATACGAAACACACTAGATGTAGAATCTAATCAACCAACATTTCTTTTATAACTTTTTTAACATTCGTTATTTCTTTATTTGAAATTTTGCCTAACTG
>JAGHSB010000249.1 GCA_018066075.1 Candidatus Treponema scatequi | reverse complement strand
TTTTATTTAATATAATGTCTTTATAAAAATCGTTTAACGCGCGGCTGTTCAATCCGTTTTCGCAGTCCTTAAAACTTGCAGTAGAAGCAGCCAGATGTTCTGCATAACGGATGAGCGCAAAGTTATTGTCGTAAACTAAAGTGATGTAATCAGCAAGATCAGCAAGCGAAAGACTAGCAAGAATCTGTGAATCATCTGCAGTTACATCACGCGAAAGATTTGAAAGATAATTTTCAACACGAGCCCCGCGCGCAACATGAGCGCTTCTGATAAACTCATGAACATATTCGCGGCCACTTTTGAGTCGGCGGGCATTAAAGTGATTAAAGTCAGGCGAGAGATTGTTTTTATTCGAAAGACTTTCATCTTCTGAACCGCCCGGACACACGATTGCAATTATCTTTTCAATCCAGTCTGACCACAATTCGCGGCTTGAAACAAAACGCCTCAATTGAAACGCAGTATTGTCATCACCGTTTGATTCATATTCATCTGCAAGTTTTAACGCTTTATCACGAGTGGAATCAAAGATTTTCGAAATTCCACTTTTAGAAAAAACTGCGTGAAAAAAATCGTTTGAAAAATCAAACCAGCTGACAGTTCCATCGATATTTTTTTCTGAATAAAGATTTTTGAAAAATGATAAAAGATAAGCACCGCTCGGATAAGGCGTGTTAAGCTGAACGAGCGGCGGCTGAATGATTATCGTATTTAATTTCAGTGACATTTTTTTTATTTCTTCTGACGTTTTAAAAAACTATTTTGCAAGCTGATAAATAATTTCAACGCACTGATCGATTCCGAGTGATGAAGTATTTAATGTGATGTCATAATTTTTTGCGTCACCAAATTCTTTATGAGTCCAGTACTTGCAGAATTTTTCGCGATGTCTGTCGATTGAGTGAATTGCATCAGCGATTTTTTCTTCTGACTTATCTTTCATCTTATCATTTTTAAGATATTTGATTCGCCAGTTTTCATCTGCGTGAATAAAAACTTTTAGAACATCATCAAAAGCAGAAACGATGTGATCAGCATTGCGGCCGACAATGACGCACTTTCCGTGTTCGGCAATTTTTCTGATGATTTTTTTCTGTGCTTCAAACAAAGATTCTTCAACAGGCTCTGCATACAAATCAAAAAGGCTCTGTGCAAATCCAAACGCAACCGGAACTTTTTCGTCGTATTTAATTATCTTTTCAATATCAAGGCTAACATCGCGCGCAGCCTGAATGATAAGTTCTTTATCAAAATATTCATAACCGAGTTTATCAGCAACACGCTTTCCGATTGTTCCGCCTGCGCTTCCAAAATCACGACTGATAGTAATAATTTTTTTCATACGACTCCTCCAGTTTATTTCTTCTCTAATTTTTTTCAAAACCGCACGATGTCAATTCTGAACTGTTTTATCAAAGAACTTTATTCAAGAAACTGATTGTTCTTTCCTGCTTTGGATTTTTAAGAACTTCTTCTGGAGTTCCTTCTTCGATGATGTAACCGCCGTCCATAAATACGATGCGGTCTGCAACTTCGCGTGCAAATCCCATTTCGTGAGTTACGACAACCATTGTCATTCCGCCTTTAGCAAGTTCCTGCATAACGGCTAAAACTTCTCCAACCATTTCAGGGTCAAGAGCAGATGTCGGTTCATCAAAGAGCATGATTGAAGGATTCATTGCAAGGGCACGGGCAATTGCAACACGCTGTTTCTGACCGCCCGAAAGCTGCTGAGGATAAACATCTGCTTTTGATTCAAGACCGACGCGAGTCAAAAGTTTAAGTCCGAGTTCGCGGGCTTTTTCTTTAGACATCTTTTTTACTTTGCAGGGCGCAAGCATGATGTTTTCAATAACAGAAAGATTAGGGAACAAATTAAAATGCTGAAAGACCATTCCGATATTTTCACGGACATGATTTATATTAGTTGACTTTGCGTTAATATCAGTTCCATTTACTAAAATAGTTCCACCATTTGAAACTTCAAGTTTATTAAGACAGCGCAAAAAAGTTGACTTACCGCTTCCTGAAGGACCGATTACAACGACAACTTCACCTTCGTGAATATCAATATTAATATCTTTCAAAACTTCGAGTTTTCCGAAAGTTTTTTTCAATTTTTCAACATGAATCTTAACATTATCTTTCATTTTCGTTTTCCTTATCTGGCTTCAACTTTTAATTTTCTTTCAATTACTTTTGCAACTTTGCTCAAAGTTACAATTACGATCATATACATGATTCCGACAATTGCCCAAGTTTCAAGACTCTTGAATGTATTGCCGCTGATTGTTTTTCCCATGTTTGTAAGTTCCGGATATCCGATTACTGCGAGAATCGAAGTATCTTTTAATGTGATGATGAACTGATTGATTACTGATGGAATCATTACGCGGATTGCCTGCGGAAGAATTACTTCTTTCATGCTCTGGCCGTATGTGAGACCAAGGCTTCGCGAAGCTTCCATCTGACCTTTATCAATACTCTGAATTCCTGCTCTGAAAATTTCTGCCATGTAAGCACCGCAGTTCATTGAAAGAGCAATTGTTCCAGCCTTAAGTGCCGAGAGCCTGAATCCCTGAACACCGAGCATCTTGATTGCCTGCGGAACACCAAAGTAAATAAAGTAAGCAAGTACGATTAAAGGAACACCACGAATTGCATCTACATAAACAGTTCCAACTGCATTTAGTGCTTTACTGTGACTGACATTGCAGAGCGCAAATATCAAACCGATTATCATCGCAAACACAAGTGCAAGTAAAGTAAGAAGCATTGTGTTACCGAGTGATGATAAAAGCATTGTGGCATATTTTTGTAAAATAGATATCATTCGTCGTTTTCCTTTGCTGGTGGAATTTTCAAAACCGGGCATCGCATTGCAACACCCGGTTTCTTTTTGCGGACATCTGATTTTGTCAGACATCCGCAGTTAAAAATTTTATTTCAAATATTTGTCGAGGATTGCCTGGTATTTTCCGTTTTCGCGGATGTTAGCAAGTCCTTTGTTGAACATGTCGAGAAGTTCCTGACGGTCTTTGTTCATAATTGCAAATCCGTATGGAGCACCTTCGCTTTCCATTCCTGCAGGAATCTTGAGTTTGAGTCCGGCAGATTTAATGTTGTCAGCCATGATAGGTGTGTCTTCGCAGCATGCAGCAGAGTTTCCGAGAATTACATCCTGATACATTGTTGGAGAATCTTCGAATACTGTGACTGTGAATCCATATTTGTCTTTAAGTGAATTAGCGAAGTCAGCGCCGGCAGTTCCATTTTTAACTGCAACATTCTTGCCTTTGAGATCTTCATATTTAGAAATAGAAGAATCAGCAGCAACTACGAATGTCTGTGTAGCATTGTAATATCCGTCTGAGAAAATCCAGCCAGAATCAATGCGTGACTGCTTAATTGTAGCTCCTGCAATAAGAGCATCAGCCTGTCCAACCTGAACAGCTGCAACACCAGCGTCCCATCCGAGAGACTGCAATTCGTATTTAAATCCCTGATCTTCTGCAACTGCTGCAAGAATATCAACATCGATTCCAACGAATTCGTTGTTTTCATTTGTGTATTCAAATGGTCTGAATACTGTGTCTGTAGCTACGATCCAAACTTTTCCAGATGTCTTTTTTCCGCATGAAGCCAAAGAAAAAATCATCAAAGCCGAAGCTAAAGCGATAATAAGTTTTTTCATCTAAAAACTCCTGTAAGTAATATTAGTATTATTA
>JAGHSB010000205.1 GCA_018066075.1 Candidatus Treponema scatequi | reverse complement strand
TCCACCAGGTGCTACTGAAGCCGAAGAGGCTCGTTGTCACTTTGGCTCGGAGTTTTCATTCGAAGCAGATTTCTCTTGCGAATAATGATTAAACAAAAAAGGAACCTCAAAATTGAGATTCCTTTTTTACTTTGTTGCGGGGGCTCGACTCGAACGAACGACCTCCAGGTTATGAGCCTGGCGAGCTACCAACTGCTCCACCCCGCGATGTTAAAATGATAGTGCTTTATCCGAAAAGCGATGCAAAGTTAGGGAGTTTTGTTGACAATTGCAAGTTTTTTAGGCGGAAAATGCACTTTTCTTCAGAAAACGATACTTTTTGAAACATTTTTTTATACCTTTGCATTCGTGTATTCCCGTCTCTCAAGCCTAATATGATGAAATTCTATATCTTGATACTATTCACATTCTTTGCCCTGCAGACTTGTAGGGCGCAGGTGGATAATGGCGGAGTTGCGGAGAAGTCGGCTCAGGCGCATCCGGACAAGGAGCATGATAGCGTGAAGAAAATAGACATCCACCATGTTGGTGAGAAGCTCCGCAAGGAAATAATGTATGAGCAGGGCAAAGGAACTTATTATTCGCAGAAAGCCCACGGCCACAGGACGGCAAACGGTGAACGGCACGACAAGAATGCGATGGTGTGTGCCCATAAGAAATTGCCGTTCGGTACGCTTGTGCGTGTGGTGAATGAGAAGAATAAGAAGGAAGTGGTGGTGAGAGTGAATGACCGGGGACCGTTTTCAGCAGGAAAAATCATAGACTTGAGTTATGGAGCGGCCCGCGAACTGGGCATGCTGGCTGATGGGGTGGTACAAGTTACTTTGTATATTCTTGAGTGAATAAGTGGCGGTTTTTGGGGAATAAATGCTGAAAAATCAACATTTTACACTTTTATTGAAGAAAAATCTCCCAAATGTTTCATTTATTTTACAGAAAAGTTTTATCTTTGCAGTCGCAAAACATTAAAATCTAAATAATTATATGACTAAAGCAGATATCGTAGAACAGATCTCGAACGAGACTGGTGTTGACAAGAAGACAGTTCTTACTGTTGTTGAATCAATGATGTCAACAGTAAAGCAGAACTTAGTAGAAGGCAATGAAGTTTTCCTCCGTGGTTTCGGTAGCTTCATCATTAAGGAAAGAAAAGAGAAGATTGGCCGTAACATCGGTGCAAACACTTCTGTTACAATTCCTGCACACAACATTCCTGCATTCAAGCCTTGCAAGGAATTCGTTAAGGAAGTTTCTAAGCTTTAATTCTTCAGACAATAGAATCTGAGACAATAAAGAAGGTCGCAATCATTTTTTGATTGCGACCTTACTTTTTATCTCTTGTTTTTTCGACGTTATGTGATTTGTCTGCCGATGGATTTTCTACTGCATACGGAACACTCGGATGCCGGTGTGCTTTGGCTGCTTTGCTTCGTAGTCGTAGAGTGTCTCTTTGTTTATCAACACCTTTTTATATAATGAAGAAGCATGGATGAAGTAGAGTTTGCCGTTCTGCCAATAAGCTATGCCGATGTGGCGGGTATCGAGTCCGTCGCTATCGGTGAGGAGGGCGATGATGTCACCTGACTTTACTTCTCCAAGCGATGAAGACTGTGAGGCATTGAGATTCTTCTTCGGTATGTAGCGGTATTTCTTGCCGTTGCTGTCTTGCTCATAATACTTTATTCGCTTGACAAAATTTTGATTGTTCTTGAGATGCTTGTAGAGATTAGGATGCTCCGACATATAGTTAACGTTGATTGTCTGAATGCCAGTAAAACTTCCGACCTCCTTCGCCTCAAGTTTTGGAGCAATATCCTTTACAAATCCCATATCTTCATTATCTTCTGCCCACCAAGTGAAATAATGCAATCGAGAGGTATAATCCCATAAGTCACCACCACGATAACGAATCTTGACAAGATAATTGCAGAAGTCTTCGAAAGTACGTCTGTTATT
>JAGHSB010000101.1 GCA_018066075.1 Candidatus Treponema scatequi | reverse complement strand
ATGCAATGTTACAAAATACAAAATAATTTGCAATTAAATTAAAAAAAGTTTCTAACATATTTTGGGGGTTAATCTAAAAGTGGCTAAAAAGAAAGTCTTTCAGTATGTCGGAAACACTCCGATCATTCCTATTTCAGCTAAAATTCTTGTTATCTTTGTTTTCTTGATTTTGTTATCAAACTTCATGACGAACTTTCTTTCGATTCATATGTCAGAAAGACAGAAAACAGACTTAACAAACCAGCTTATGGTAAATCAGCTTAAAGAGCTTTATATCACGGCTGGAAATCAGTATCAGGTTTATTCTTACTCGAAAGAAAAAGATAAATGTATTGAGGCAATCATAAAAACAGCAAAAAGTGGTTTTTCTCAGAAACACAGTTCTGCGTTTGCTTTTGATAAAACCGGTAAAATGCTTTTCTTTGTCTGCAATGATCCGTCATTTACTAAAGATATATTTACAGATAAAGAAGTTCTTAAAAAAATCAATAATGAATATGATGCAAGAAAAGATCAGGGCACAATTCATTTTGATATTGGTCGCGGAGAGTTCTACGGCGTTTACAAGTACAACAACGACTGGAACTGTTACTTTGTTCGTGCGGAATCTCGCCGTGACAGTCTGATTGAAATGTATAAGGTAATTGGAATTACGGGAGTTATCATTCTTGTACTTACAGTTATCTTCATGGTTCTTGGTTTCTACATGTTCAACAAGATCTTCGAAAACATCAAGAAGATCACAAACAGCTTGTATGACATGCAGCAGCGCCAGTCGCTCGAAGTAATCAACATCGATGAAGCTCCAAATGATGACATCACATACCTTGCAGCTTCATTCAACGCATTGTCTGTTTCGGTAAACAACCTTCTTAATACATTCAAGAAGTTCGTTTCAAAAGACGTCGTTAACAAGGCATATGCAAACAATCCGATTTCTCTCGAAGGTAAACAGCGCGAACTTACAATTTTGTTCTCAGACATCAAGAGCTTTACATATCGTACAGAAACTCTCGGAAACGAAATCATCGACGTATTGAACGTTCACTATAACAAAGTAATTCACACAGTTCATGAATCAACTGGTGTAATCGGTTCCATCATTGGTGATGCTATTCTTGCAATCTTCGGTACAGAAATGGCAGAAGCAGAAAAATCTGTTAAGTCAATCGAAGCTGCATGGGAAATCACAAATGTTACTGCAGAACTTCGCGAAAAAATGAAGGAACGCAGAAAAGAAATCGAAAAGAAACGAAAGCTTACTGCTGCAGAAGACCGCGTTTACAAAGCATGTCTTTTGGATATCGGTGTTGGTATTGATGGTGGAACTGTATTCTACGGAAACATTGGTTCTGATGAACATATGGCTAATACTGTAATCGGTGACAATGTAAACTCTGCAAGCCGTCTCGAAGGTTTGACAAGAATCTATCACCTTCCTGTAATCGTTTCTGAATACATCAAGAAAGAAGCAGAATCAGTTTCAAAGAGATATAAGTTCTACGAAATTGATACTGTTCAGGTAAAAGGAAAAACAACAGGAAAGAAAATTTATTTCCCAATCGATACATTTGTCGAAGGTTCAGTTGCACTTTCAGAAAAGTACGAAATCTTCGAACAGGGTCTCGAAATGTATTACAAAGGACAGTGGACAAAAGCACGCAAGCTTTTCAAAGAAGCTGATCTCGAAGTATGCGAAGTATTTACAGAAAGAATGGGTCGCAAGAGTGCACCTGCTAAATGGAGTGGAATATGGGAAATGACAACAAAATAAATGAAAAAGGTGATGTACTTCTCTTTTTGCAGGAAGAACTTGTTCCTCTCAGAAAAAAGAAAGAAGTTGTAAACTACGACCTTGAACAAGAGTACGCAAAGACTCGTAAAAATAAAAACATGTCAATCTGGGTTACACTTGCAGCAACTCTTGCATTCGTTGTAGGTATTACATGGGTTGTAATTGCAAAGATGTCTGCAACTAACCGTGAAATTGAAGTTAGCCTTGATGCTTTCGAAGACTTGAACCTCCGAAATCTTTTCAATGCACTTTCAAAAACACAGGATTTGTATGAAAAGGCAGCAAAAGAAAAAGCAGAACTTCAGGCTGGACTTGATACTGCAATTTCAAATGCAAAGAAATCTCGTGATACAGATATCGAATACATCAAGAGACTTGGCCTTCAGAAAAAGCAGCGAACAGAACGCGAAGAACGTGTTTTGCAGAAATATCGAGACACTGTAAAAGCAGCTCACGAAGAATACGATGAAAAAATTGCTGCAGCTGATATCGAATTGAAGCAGTACGAAGAACAGCTCAAGAGTTTCGATAGTGAAAATGTAGAAAAAGCTCAGGCTTGGGAAAGAGAGATGGATTCTCAGCGCCAGGTTCACGAGCTTGAAGTTACTCAGATGAAAGAAGAGTATGAAGCAAAACTCGAAGAACTCAAGCAGAAGATGAAAGAAAACGATGACCGCAGCTACAAAGAAAAGAGAACTGCTGTCAACGATGTTACTAACTTCTATGAAGCAAAGATTGCAAAACTTGACCCTGTAGTAAAAGACGGAAACGTTAAATCAATCATGTCATCTACTGAATCAATGATGGATTCACAGACTTTCAGTCCAGAACTCATTGCAAATGACGTAACTAATTCTGACGAAGAATTTACTCAGATGCTTTATGACATTCAGCAGAAATATGAAAAATATATTGCATTGAACAGCTATGCTTCTTCAATTCCATATTCAAACGGTGTTTCTGGGGTATTAAAATCAGAAAGACAACTTGCATATGACATGGCTTTCAATACTGCAAAAACTTCTGCAGAAAAGTTCAGCACTTTGAAATCTGAAAACAAATATCTTGCAGTTCAGGTTGAAAATTTGCAGGCAGAAAACAACAACATCAAGCAGGCTCTTGGAAACAACAATCAGCTTCTTAACGCATATGCCAAAGCTGTAAAAGTAGACGGATTTGTACTTTCTACAGGCGATGCAAAACTCATCGCCTTCATCGAATCTTCTGCCCGTGCAAGCGTTAAAAATGATGGAACTACAAAAGTCAACATCTTAAATGAAGCAAACAAAAAGATTGCTTCCGGAGCCCTCTGGTTCAAGGAAAATGTATATTTCATTTCACTTGATGCAGATGCTGCAGTTCCTGCCGGCAGTTATATCAAGATAACAAAGAAATAAGCTGATTTTATAAGAAACAGGTTATATTTTGATGAAATCCTGTCCCGATGGGGCAGGATTTTTTTTGGAGAAAATAGAGAAAATTACTGGCGTTATTTGAGATTCCGTGTTATCATAAAGAGTATTAATAAAAAGGGAGTTCAAAAAATGCCAGTATTATTAATCTACGCATTCCTCTTCTTTGGAAGCTCATTTATCGGTGTCGGCTTATTAAGCTGGTTCCAGAAGTTCTATCTTCAGGGACAGCCTGAAAAGTATCTCAACGGTCTGCCAATCACAGTTACAGTAACATTCTGTCTTTGTACGGTGATTCTCATCATCACTGCGTTTGTACTTAAACCAGTAGACAAACTTCTTAAGGACATTAAGAAGAACGGACATGTTCCGACTGATGAAGACAGAAAACTTTTCCTTTCTTGTTCCAAAAAAATGAATACAATTACACTTGTTTCAACTGTAATCGGATTCGTTTTCGGAAACCTCATCACAATGACAATCGTAATGATTAAAGGCATAATTCCTTTCGAATGGCCTCGCATTATTTTTGCAATCATTCACTCTTGTGCTTATGGTGGAATTGCTACGCTGTACACAATTAATTTGATGGACTTCTTCATGAATGACAGACGCGAACTTCTTAAGATCCGTAAGATTGAAAAAGAACAGATGACAGGAACAATGGCAGGTTCATTTACTTACATGTTTGTAGTAAGTATTTTTGCGATTGCCACTTCTGTAATCATGGTTCCATATCAGTTGATTTATACTGCTGACAAAGGACAGATGTGGCAAGGATTTAATTTCTACATCGGTCAGTCTATTTTTGTATTCCTGGTTGTTTTCGTTTCATGTGCAATTCCATTTATAATGATCGTACAGGGAACTACAAAGCGACTTAAGAGAAACTCACAGCTTCTTCACAACATCGCAGAATCAGGAGACCTTGTTTCAAGAATTGATATCGTAGTAAATGATGACTTCGGTCTTTTGACCGGATGTACAAACGAACTCATGGATAAACTTTCTGCAATGATTACTTCAATCAAACAGGAATCTGATCACGTATCAGGAAGTGCAGAAGTTTTGTCAGATGCTGCAAACTCAAGTGTTGCTGCTTTGACTCAGATGCAGAGTTCTTTACAGAAAATTAATTCACAGGGCAACGAACAGTATACAGTTATCAATAATGTAAGTAATGACATCACAGGTCTTAAACAGGGTGCTTCAGAACTCACTGACTTTATGATTGCACAGAGCGCCGCAATGCAGGAAAATTCGGCAAGCATTACTCAAATGGCAGCAAACATCGCTTCTGTTGCAGAAATGTCTACACGGGCAGATGACCTCATCACAGGACTTGCAAAGATTTCTGAAAGAGGTAATTCTCTTGTTACAAGTGCAATCAATTCAATTTCTGAAATCCAGACTGCTTCAAATGAAGTTCAGCAGATTGTAAAAGTAATCCAGCAGATTTCTTCACAGACAAACCTTCTTTCAATGAATGCTGCAATCGAAGCGGCTCATGCCGGAGAGTTTGGTGCAGGATTTGCGGTAGTAGCAAATGAAGTTCGTTCTCTTGCAGAAAGTTCTACAAAGAGTGCAAAAGAAATTCAGACACATATCAAGGACATGGTTGAAAAAATCAATGCCGGTGTAGATACAAGCCGTCAGGCTGGTGAAGCATTCAAGGCAATCGAAGACAGTGTCCGCGAAAACCAGAAGATCATGCAGGCTTTAACAACAGCGATGGCAGAACAGAGCGTAGGTGCAGAAGAAAACATGCGCGTAACAAACGATGTATCTGCTGCTCTTGAACATGCAAGTACACTCGTTCAGAAACAGAATGAGTTTGCAGGACACGTCAGAGAAACAATGGACAGTGTAGTTAACATCACTTCTGAGATTTCTGAATGCATCAGCGAAGGCCTTGTTGCAACAGAAAACATGCAGTCTTCAATCAATCAGGTTGAACAGTCTGTACAGACAAATAAAGAAGCTGTTACAAAAATGAAAGAACATGTAGATTCTTTTGAAGTTTAGTTATAACGAATAAAAAAATATTAAAATTACTTTGAAA
>JAGHSB010000099.1 GCA_018066075.1 Candidatus Treponema scatequi | reverse complement strand
CAATAAACATATAGTATTAATAAACTAAAATTGATATAATATTACATTATGAACATTAATCCGGTTGATGGTGAGAAAATCGTTGTTCGCGGGGCGCGCGAGCATAACTTGCAGAATATTGACGTTGAAATTCCACGAAACAAACTTGTTGTCGTGTCGGGACTTTCGGGCTCGGGAAAGTCGAGCTTTGCATTTGATACGCTTTTTGCAGAAGGGCAGAGACGCTATGTTGAAAGTCTGTCGTCCTATGCGCGTCAGTTTTTGGGAACGATGGACAAACCGGATGTCGATTTTATCGAAGGTCTTTCTCCGGCAATTTCAATCGAACAGAAAACAACTCATAAAAATCCTCGTTCAACTGTTGGAACTGTAACAGAAATCTATGACTACTACAGACTTTTGTACGCAAGGGTCGGAACAGCGCATTGTCCGAACTGCGGAAAAGAAATTCATGAACAGACAGTTGATCAGATTATCGATACGATTCTTTCGTGGCCGACGGGAACAAAGATTCAGATTTTGTCTCCTGTCATCCGCGGAAAAAAAGGTGAACATCAGAAAGTAATTGAAGATGCGATCAAGTCTGGTTTTGCAAGAGCGAGAATTGACGGCGTGATGGCAGAACTTGATAATTCCATCAAACTCGACAAGCAGAAAAAACATACAATCGAACTTGTCATCGACCGCATCGTTCTCAAAGAAGACATCAGAAAACGACTTTCAGATTCTGTAGAAACGGCTCTCACAAGTGCAAACGGAATTATTCTTGTTACTCGTGGAACTGGTAAAGAAGGCGATGATTACAGCGAGACGATGTTCTCTCAGAAAAATGCGTGTCCTGACTGCGGTATTTCTGTGCCGGAACTTCAGCCGAGATTATTTTCTTTTAACAATCCTTTCGGTGCGTGTCCTGAGTGTACAGGTCTTGGTGAGAAAATGGAATTTGACATTGACCTCATCATTCCAGACAGAACTTTATCATATAACGAAAATGCAATTCTTCCGTATAAACCGACGAGCGTATGGATTACGACTTTAATGCAGGCACTCGCAGATGAATATGGTTTTACTCTCGACACTCCGATAAACAAGCTCACAAAAAAACAGATGAGCATGATCGTAGACGGAAGCGACAAAGTTTTACACTGGAAATACATCAAGACAAACGGCACCGGAACTTCTGAATACAATGAGCCGTGGCCAGGAATGTTCAGTGAATTGAAACGCCGTTATCAAGAAGCGTGGGGCGACAACATGAAAGAATATTATCAGAAATGGATGTCGCATAAAGAATGTTCCTGCTGTCACGGAAAAAAATTAAGACCTGAAGCACTCGGCGTTACAGTCGGAAAGAAAAACATTAACGAACTTTGTGAACTTTCTGTCAGCGAATCACTCGAGTTTTTTGAAAACCTCAAGCTTACAAAAACTCAGAAAGAAATTTCTCATCAGATATTAAAAGAAATCACATCACGACTTACATTCTTGAAAAATGTCGGACTTGATTATCTGACTCTCGACCGTTCGGCAGGGACTTTGTCTGGCGGTGAAGCACAGCGAATCAGACTTGCAACTCAGATTGGTTCGGCATTGACTGGAGTAATGTACATTCTTGATGAACCTTCAATCGGACTTCATCAGCGCGACAACCAGAGACTTATCGATACTCTTTTGTATCTCAGAAACCTTAAGAATACTGTCATCGTTGTTGAACACGACGAACAGACTCTGCGCACTGCAGACTGGATTGTTGACATCGGTCCAGGCGCTGGTGTTCACGGCGGAAAAGTAATGGCATCAGGAACTCCTGAGCAGGTGATGAAAGTTAAAGACAGTGTTACAGGCCGTTATCTTGCAGGTCTTATTACGATGCCGCTTCCGAAAGAGAGAAGAAAAGGAAACGGAAACTTTTTGACTATTACTGGTGTAAGTGAACATAACCTGAAAGATATTGATATTTCGATTCCGCTTGGAGCGATGACTTGTATTACTGGTGTCAGCGGAAGCGGAAAATCAACTTTGCTCAGCGATGTACTTTATCCTGCTGTGTCAAATAAGCTTATGCGTTCCACTTTACCAGTCGGAAAATACAAGAAAATCGACGGACTCAAAAATATCGATAAAGTAATCAACATCGACCAGAGCCCGATTGGAAGAACTCCGCGCTCAAACCCTGCAACTTATGTCGGTGTGTTTGACGAAATCAGAGATCTGTTTGCATCGATTCCAGAGGCAAAAGCGCGCGGTTACAAAAAAGGTCGATTCAGTTTTAACGTCAAAGGTGGCCGCTGCGAAAACTGTCAGGGTGCCGGAACGATTACAATCGAAATGAACTTTCTGCCAGATGTTTTCATCAAATGTGATGTCTGCGGCGGAAAGCGTTTTAATAAAGAGACTCTCGATATTTTGTACAAAGGAAAGAGCATAACTGATGTTCTTGATATGACGATTGAAGATGCGTGCGAGTTCTTTGCACACATTCCGCATCTGTCGAGAAAACTTGAAATGCTTAAGTCTGTCGGACTTGGATACATTCAGCTTGGTCAGTCTGCTTTGACTCTGTCGGGCGGCGAAGCTCAGCGTGTTAAACTTGCAAATGAACTTGCCCGCGTTTCAACTGGAAAGACTTTGTACATTCTTGATGAGCCGACAACTGGTCTTCATTTTGCAGATGTCAAGCAGCTCATGGGAGTTTTGCAGCGTCTCGTTGATCAGGGTAATACTGTCGTGATGATTGAACATAATCTTGATGTCATTACTCAGTCAGATTATTTAATTGATCTCGGACCTGAAGGCGGCTTTAGAGGTGGAACTGTTGTTGCAACTGGAACTCCGGAAGAAGTGGCTGAAGTTAAGCAAAGTTATACAGGGCAGTTTGTAAAAGAAGTTTTGAAGGGAAATTAGGAATTGGGAATTAGGAATTAGGAATTAGGAATTAGGAATTAGGAATTAGGAATTAGGAATTAGGAATTGGGGAAGGATTTTGAAGGGTAAAAGGGCTGAATGGTGGAATAGATTTTTCTCGGGTTTTGGCAAAAAGATAATCTGCTTTTTGCTTGCGGGGGTAATCTGCTCTGCAGGGCTTTTTGCTCAGGGTAAAAAGGATTCTAAAAAGAAATCTGATGAACAGACTGAAACTGTTGAAGAAAAAACTGTCGTAACGATTTTAAATGCGCTCAAATCTTCAAACTCGAAAGGAAAAGACAAAGACGATGATTTGATTCTCTTTGAAGGCAATGTAAAGATTTCTGTTGAAAAGGGAAGTACGAAAACTGTCATCAGTGCAGAAAGCATAAGCTACAGCAGAAAACACGAAATGCTCTATGCAGAAGGAAGCGTAAACCTCGAGCAGACAGACAAGAGCGGTTCAGTTTCAAATATCAGTGCAACAAGCGTACTTTTCAATACATCTACACTCGAAGGAATCTTCGACTCAGGACGCATAATCCAGGCAGAAACAAATTCCCTTAACCTGCCTTCAGGCTCTACACTCGTTGTAGGCTCGGAAGTTTTTGCCCGCAATCACTCTGGAACAATTGCTTTTAAAAAAGGTGAACTTACTTTCTGTAACGATGAGCACCCGCACTGGAAAATCAAGGCGTCGAGAATCTGGCTTTTGCCTGGAAACGAATTTGCATTTTTCAATGCAGTTTTATTTATGGATAATATTCCTGTATTTTATCTTCCGGCATTTTACTATCCGAAAGATGAACTCGTTTTCAATCCTGTCTTCGCTTACAAAAACAGACAGGGATTTACAATTCAGACAACAACATATCTTTACGGAAGAAAGGGACTCGAAGAAGTTACTTCTGGAAGTTCGACATCTTCTGACAATGATATGGCTAAATATTTTAACTTTGTAAAACCGACAAAGCTCATGGACCAGGAACTTCAGGGAATTGTTTTGCATAACCTTGATACTCCGTATACTGGGGACACTTCGACTTATGCTAAGATTATGCTTGACTGGTATTCAAACCTCGGATTTGGTGCCGGTTTTGATACAAAGTTTAAGCCAAAGAAAATTTTTAATCAGATTGAAGCAGGCTTTTTGTTTGGTTTCGGAAATACAATTTACAGATCTGGAAATCCTGTTGTCTATCTTCCGTTTGATTCAAGTGGAACGAGACATTATGAGACTTCTAATTTTATGGGAGTTGAAATTCCTTTCAGGTATCGTGCGTTTTTTAAAATTGGAATTTCTGAACCGCTGTCTTTGACGCTTACTCTTCCAATCTATTCTGATCCGTATTTCAATTATGATTACGGCGACAGAAAAGAAACGATGGACTGGATTTCATATCTTTTGAACAATCCGATTGCAGAAAAGACAAATCTGACAGAACAGCAGAAACTTGATTCTGCAGAAATCACATCGTTTACATGGGATTTGTCAGGAAATTATTCCGTAAATCTTCCAGATGCAATTAAACCTTACATTAACACACTGTCGATTTCTTCGTTTAGTTCTTCTATCGTATTTTCTTCAAAGACAGAATCTCAGCGTGATTCAAACGGAAATCCGCAGCCTATTTACTATAATAATCAGATGCCTAATCAGCGAAAGTTCTTTTATCCTTCGCAGATTACTCCATTTAAAACAAATCTCTCAATCAGCGGAACTCTCGTTTCAATCGGAAAGTCTTCATCTTCTTCAAATAAACAGATTACTTATCCTGTTCCACTTACACCGAATGACATTCTCTTAACTGAAGCAGAAGTTAAAAAGCGTGAAGAAGGGGAAAAAGAAGATAGTAAAAGTACTGAAACTCAGGACACTGCAAAGAAAGGATTTAATTTTGAAAAAGACGGACTCCCGCTCATAGAATTTACGCCTGATACAGAATCTTCTTCGACTCAAGATTTTACTTTTGATTTGACATACACAATTAGTCCAGACTTTGTTTCTCAGCTGACATATTCACCTGAAAAACTTGATGTCGCTTCTGACTTTAAGTGGGATAAAATACAGTCATCTTACATCGCAGTAAAATCTCCGATTACTTTGAATGACACTCTTACTTTTAAAAACAGTTTTGTTTCAATGAACAACTCATTTACTTTCTCTCCGTCATATCAGTCACATCCATACATTTCGACTGATCCAAGTGCCGGTGGTTTTACAGATCCAAATACAGTTGCTTCAATGAAAAAGGCAGACTATTCTGCTACTTCGATGGAGATTGCAAATACAAACAGAATTTCAATCAAACCGTTTGCATACTATCCGACATTCAAAGATACTGGAATCTCATACAATACCGGAATAAAGTTCTTGCGAACAAAATTTGTTGGAGACGAAAACAATCCTCAGTGGGACACACTTACTGTCGACTGGGATAATGAAGATTCAATTACACAGCATTCTCTTGATTTGACTCTTGCAGCAAGTGAACTCGGCGGAGATTTCAAACAGAGCTTAACAATTACTTCTACGCTTCCACCTCAGGTTTCAAAGTATTATGGAACTTTAAAGCTTGATTTTCCTTTCGTAAACCTTACATTGGACTGCGGCGTAAGTCAGAGAAGCAAGACAGACAAAGACTGGAAAACAGAACCTTTCAGACAGGGTTTGACAGTTTCTCTTTTTGACAAGAAACTTAACTTTTCTGAAAGCTACAACTATGATACAGAAAAAGGCTATTCAGATTCTTTGAAACTTGCTCTTTCTTATCAGGGATTTCAGGCTGCCTATACGATGAAATATACAAATCCGTATGACTTTGGTTCTAACGGATGGGTACAGCAGTCTGAACAGGAGTTTTTGCCGTATTCTGCAAGTATTGCATATTCAACTCCTTCGAAAACTTTCAGAACATGGAAAAACAGAATCAGCGTAGCACCGGTTTTGTCTACGAGCCTTGTCGTTGACTTTATCAGACCGACGAACAGTTATTTTATTTTTCAGCCGGGAATCACATTTAAAATCAATAGCTTTCTCGACATTACATTCAGTGCAACTTCAAGAAATGACGTACTTTACAGATATGTTCAGTCAGCGCTTGGACATCCTGACCGTATTCCCGGTGAACAGAATATTTTCGTTGATTTGATGAACTCATTCAGATTTGACGATGAGAGTCTAAGAAAGGCGAGTGGTTTCAAATTGAAGTCACTTAATTTTACGATTACACACGACCTTCACGACTGGGATTTGAAGAGCGAGTTTAAAATTGAACCTCGTCTTGTAACAGATTCAAACGGAAGCAAACGATATGACTTTAATCCGTATTTTTCGATTTCAATCGTTTGGCGTCCAATGGAAGGCATGAAGGCTGAAGTTCTTGATGAATAC
>JAGHSB010000181.1 GCA_018066075.1 Candidatus Treponema scatequi | reverse complement strand
GAATTAATATATGTCAGTATTTAGCGTTTATGCAATTTTAACTTCAATTTTCACAATCGGTGACTTTTTAGCACTTCGATATTTTGCACTGGCCTATATTTATTTTACGCCTGAGAGAATGTTCAGCGGAAGCTGTCTTACTGCAATGGCAACTGCTGTCGGTATGGTTATGCTTGCACTTCTTATTGCTTATGCAATTTGTCGTCCGTTTGACAGAACACTCAGAAAAATCAAAAATGAAAATTATGTTCCTGATGAAGAAGAAATCAGAAAATGTTTGAGCTGTTATAAAAAATTAATCATTCTTACAATTGCAGCTACAATCGTTGGTTTCGGTTTCGGACAGGGAATCGTAACTTATTTCGGTGTAAAAGCCGGTCGTCATGAAAATATTCCGCTCCAGATTACTTTGATTATTTTGCAGGCTGTAAGTTTTGGTGCTCTTTGTGCACAGGCAACAATCAGTGGTCTCGATTTCGGTCTTGCAAAATTCCGCAGACTTTTGAAAGTAAAGAATATTGATAGATTTAAAATGGAACGCGGTCTTAATTTTTCTACGATGATGTTTGTAACATGTTTCATTTCGATTTTCTTTATTGGAATTAACATGCTTTCTCTTCTCTGGGGATCAACCCGTCATCCAGAAGCAGAAAACGTAATCGGAACAGGAGTACAGTGCCTTATCACTTCATGTGCGTTCGGTCTCATTCCATTTATTTTCCTTGCACTTGGACTTTCATCACGAATTAAAATTACTACTAACATGATTGAAGGAATTTCAAAAGACGGTAATCTTTCTGCACGTCTTAACATTGCAATGCTCGATGACTTTGGAAGCCTCATCAGTACAATCAATACAATGATGGAAAGATTCAATCTTCTCGTAAAAGACTTGAAAGAAAAAGCATTAAATGCTGTAGTTTCTGCAGAAGACATTTCATCAAGAGCAGTTTCTGCAAATACAGCGCTTGATAAAATGACAGACACACTTTCAAAAATCGATGAAAACTCTACAGCTCAGAGCGAGCTTGTAAACCAGGCAGATGATTCAATTCTTACACTTGTAGAAAATATTTCGACAATTCAGCATCACGTAAACGAACAGCAGCGTGCAGTTGAAGCAATTTCATCTTCTGTAACTCAGATGTCTGCAAGTATCAACTCTGTAACAGAAACTGCAAATCTTGCTCAGAAAACATCTGATGTTCTTTCTGCTTCGAGCGAAGCCGGAAAAAAAGCTGTTGATAATGCAGTTAAAACAATGCATGAGATTCAGAAAGCTTCTGAAGAAGTTCATGTAATCATCAAGGCAATTGAAGATGTTTCAGAAAAGACAAACCTTCTTGCGATGAACGCAGCAATCGAAGCGGCACATGCCGGAAAAATCGGTGCTGGTTTTGCAGTTGTTGCAAATGAAGTTCGAGCACTTGCAGCACTTTCTTCTAAGAGTGCAAAGGAAATTCAGGATCACATCAATGCGATGTCAGATAAGATTGATGAAGGTGTAAAAGCAATCAACAATGCCGGAGAAGCTTTCAAAGACATCAATGACAAAGTTGATGACAACGCAGTATTCGTAAAGACAATCTTCTCTGCAATGGAAGAACAGAACCTCAATGCAAAAAATACAAAAGAATCTACAGAGTCTGTAGTAGTTGCAATCAAAGCAGTTGGTCAGCTTACAACAACAGAAACTCAGGAAGCAGGAAATGTAAGACGCGTAATTCAGTCTGTAGTAAATGCTTCAAGATCAACAATTGATGCTGTAAATGAAGGAATCATCGATACTGAAGATTTGAAAGATTCAATCAGCGAAGTAGGAAACTCAGCTTCAAATAATAAAAAATACGTAAACAACATCAGTACTCAGATGGATGAGTTTAAAGTATAGGATTTTGAAATGGTTCTACTTTCCATATGCATTTCCTGGTTTCTGTTTCCGGTTGTTTTAATTCCTTTTATGATTTGGGTTTTGTAAAATTCCACTTAAAAATTTAAGTATTTCTATACATACATATAGG
>JAGHSB010000209.1 GCA_018066075.1 Candidatus Treponema scatequi | reverse complement strand
TTCCAGTAAATGCACCTTCATATATATATTTAATATTTCCAGTGTTTTTTACTTCAGCAAGAGCTGCACAATCTTTAAAAGCATTTATTCCAATTTTTTTGAGGCTGTCTGGTAAAGTGATTTCTGTGATTGCTGTTCCACATAATGCGCTGTTTCCAATATAGGTAATTCCTTCGCCTATTGTTACTTTTGTAATTTTTTCTTTAATATCAAACCATGGTGATTCGTTGTTTTCAAATTCAAGTTGTCCATTTCCAGAAATTTCAAGCATAAAGGTTTCAGGTTTTTCTGGATTGTCTTTTTTAAATATGGCAACTTTTTTGTCCAAAGATTCATAGTCTGGTTTAGGACTTGCGCTTCCATTCAAGCTTCCGCTAACCGGAGCACAGCCTGCAACTACAGCCATTAATGTAGCAAATAAAATTGCATACAACATTTTTACTAATTTAATTAAAACGCTTTTCTGTTTCATTTTTTTTCTCCCTTGTGAAACATTGCCCGTCGTACTTTTGGTGCATCGGGCAAAAAATTTTGTCAAACTTTTTAAAACCTCAACAATATACAATTTAAAACTAAATGTTTCACTACATTTTTGGGTAGTTTTGCAAAATTCCACTTTTATATATGGAACGCAACAGATTCTTAATTAACAAACTGCTGACAAAACCATTTATCCCGTGTATTATTAATTATCAGATCAAGGAGACTGATTGATGAAGAAAGTAGTTACTTTTGGTGAATTAATGTTACGCTTAATGCCTGAAGGACATCATCGTTTTGTTCAGGTTAATAATTTTAATGCTGAGTTTGGCGGAGCAGAAGCGAATGTTGCAGTAAGCCTTGCTCAGTTTGGATTTGATTCACATTATGTAACTCGTTTGCCTGAAAATGAAATCGGTCAGTCTGCACTTAACAGCATCAGACGATTTGGTGTAAATACAGATTATGTTGCCCGCGGTGGTGACAGACTTGGAATTTATTTTTTAGAAAAAGGTGCTTCACAGCGCGGAAGTCTTTGTATTTATGACAGAAAAAATTCTGCTTTTGCAGAAAGCTTAGAAACAGATTACGATTTTAAAAAGATATTTTCGGGAGCTGAATGGTTTCATATAACAGGTGTAACTCCAGCGCTCTCGAAAAAAACTTGTGACCTGACTCTTAAAGCTTGTGCTGCTGCAAAAAAAATGGGACTTACAGTTTCATGCGATCTAAATTACCGTTCGAAGCTCTGGACAAAAGCGCAGGCAAAAAAAACGATGACAGAAATTGCAAAGTATGTTGATGTCTGTATTGCAAATGAAGAAGATGCGCTTAATGTTTTTGGAATTAAAACACAGAAAACAAATGTTGATTCTGGAATCATTGACCGTCAGGCTTTTGTAAAAACTGCAGAAGAACTTTCAAAGAAATTTGGTTTTAAAAAAGTTGCAATTACTTTGCGTCAGTCAATTAATGCGGACAACAACAATTGGTCTGCACTTTTGTATGACGGAAAGAATGCAGTTTTTTCTAGAGTGTATTCGATTCATATTGTTGAGCGCGTTGGTTCGGGTGATGCATTTGCAGCAGCCCTTATCGCGGCTCTCATCAGACAGAAAGAGAATAATCCTGAGTTTAAAACTCTGGAGCAGGTAGTGGAATTTGCCAGCGCTGCAAGCTGTTTGAAGCATTCGATTGAAGGCGATTTCAACTGCGTATCGGAAGATGAAGTTTTAAATCTTGTCCACTCAGATGGAACAGGTAGAGTCATTAGATGAAAAAACATTTATTAAAAATCCAGACAATTCTTGTTTGTATATTTCTTTTAAGTTGTGAACTTGCATGTGCAAAGAAGAATGAAAATTCTTTTAAAGCAGAACCGCTTTATTCAACAGAAAAATTAGTCGTTGATACAGGTTCAAAATCGATAGCTTCGAAAACTGCATCACAGATTGTCGCAGACATGGGTTTTGGCTGGAATCTCGGAAATACACTTGATGCATACACCGCAAGTTTGAACGGCGGCCTTTCTACAGAAAATGCCTGGGGAATGCCGACAACAAAGCAGGAAATGATTAGAGACCTCAAGCAGAAAGGAATCAAGACAATCCGAATTCCAATTTCATGGCACTGTCATATTACAGACAGAAATTATACTATCGACCAGAAATGGATGAACCGTGTAAAACAGATTGTTGACTGGGCAATTGAAGAAGACATGTATGTTGTAATCAACTGTCATCACGACAACAGTTTAACGGCAAATACATGCAGCTACGGAAGCGGATATTATCCTACAAAAAAATGCAGCGATGAATCAAAAAGATTTTTGTACAACATCTGGTCACAAATTGTAATCGCATTTAATAACGGTTATGACGAACATCTTATTTTTGAAACAATGAATGAACCTCGTCTTGCAAATCTTTCAAATGAATGGTGGTTCAATTCTGGTGACAAAACAGGAACAGAAGCCACAAAGATGATCAATGAATACAATCAGCTTATTCTCGATGTAATTCGTAAATCTGGCGGTAACAATGCAACACGCGTCGTAATGTTCCCGTCGTATGCAGCAAATCCACAGCTTGCAATGTATGACTGCTTCGAAGTTCCACATGACACAGCAAAAGACAGACTTGCACTTTCTGCTCACATGTACACACCGTATCGTTTTGCAATGGGCGAAGGAACTTCTGTTTTTGATGAAGGCGTTAAATCAGAGCTCGATGGTATTTTGGATGGAATTAAATGGAAGTTTCAGGATGAAGGCATTCCTGTTGTGATTGGCGAGATGGGTGCGACAAATAAAAATAATGATACAGAGCGCGCAAAGTGGTTTACATATTTTGTCGGTACTGCAAAAGATTACGGAATGTCCTGCATTGTCTGGGATAATATGTCGCCGAACAATACGCAGAAAAGTGAAAGATACGGTTATTACAACCGCAGAAATCTTTGCTGGTATTTTCCGGAAATAATACAGGCTGCGATAGACGCAGCAAAATAAAAAAAGTCTCGGGTAATGCCCGGGACTTTGTAGTTTAAATAGATTGTGAAATTATTTAAAAATATTTTCTTAACTCACATTACTTCAACAGCCTGCGAGTCTGCAGAATTCTTCGATTTCTTTTTTGTACATTTCGATTCCGGATTTCCAGAATTCTTTTTTTGTAATGTCAAAGCCTGCTTTTTTGCAAAGGTTTTCACAAGTCATTGAACCTGTATCTGCTAAAAGTGAACAGTAAACATCAACAAAATCTTTTCCTTCTTTTAAGAAGCGTGCATAAAGTCCTGCTGAGAAAAGCTGTCCGAATGCGTATGGAAAGTTGTAGAAATCAAGTTCTGTGCTGTAGTAGTGAGATTTGACTGCCCACATGTATTCGTGGCGTTCGTCGTTCAATCCGTTGCCGTATGATTTTTCCTGTGCATCTTTCATGAGGCGGCAGAAATCTTCTGCTGTAAGTTCTCCGTTTTTTCGTTCTTCGAAAACTGAACGTTCAAAATAGAAGCGGCAGAGAATGTCTACGAGAACCTGGCATGCGTCCTGTAAGTCAAGTTCGAGGATTTTAATTTTATCGTCTGCGCTGCAAGTCTTGATGATGTCCTGTTTAACGATTGTTTCGGCAAATGTACTTGCTGTTTCTGCGAGCGTCATCGGGTAAACGCCGTTTCTGAAATCTTTGTCTTTGATGCAGTTAAAGTGGAACGCGTGTCCGAGTTCGTGTGCGAGCGTTATGATGTCTGAGAATGCGCCTGTGAAGTTTGAAAGAACTCGTGATTCTTTCTGAACATAAAAGTCCTGGCAGTAAGCTCCACCAACTTTTCCAGGATGAACGCGTGCATCAATCCAGTTTTTGTCGAATGCATTTTTTGCAAAGTCTCCCATTTTTGGCGAGAACGAATTATATTCTTTGATGATGTAATCGCGTGCTTCGTCAAATGTCCATGTTTTAGTTAATGCGGAATGCTGAATTAGGAATTCGGAATTAGTGCTGGTTTCTGAAAGTGTTGCGTTGCTAGATGATGTGTTACTGGTTGATGCAGTTAGTGGTGCGAAGAGGTCGTAGAAGGCGATGCCTTTGTCTTTGCCGCATGAAGTGGAATTTGTGGCGTTGTGGTTTTTGAGGTATTCGGCTTTTGCGCGGAGATATTTTCGCCAGTCTGGGAGGCTGTCTTCGATTGCGCTGATCAATGCACCGAGAGTTTCTTTTTTCATTCTTGATGAATTGAGGGAACGTGAAATTGCGTCTTCCCATTTGTGCATGTCGAGAAGTGAGGTTGTTTCACCTTTGAGATTGTTTAAGCATGCACCGAATGCGATTTCATTCTGCTTTAAAAGTGCAACTTCTTTTTTCCATGCTGTCTGACGAATTTTTGGATCTGCAGAGTATGCATCGTTTCTTAATTCATTGAAAAGTTTATTTGTTTCTTCATCGCGCATGTTTGAAATGAGCTGTTCATGAAGTCTGTCCCATGCGTTTCCGCCTGTCTGCTGAAGTTTTGAAATGATTTTTTCTTCAGCAGGTGAAAGAGTATGTTTTGCTTCGAAAATTATTTCTTCAAATGCAAATCTGTATTTTTCATATTCAGGATGTGCTTTGTAAAAGTCTTCGAGTGATTTTTCGTTTTCTAAAAGCGTGTGATAGAGTTTTGTAGTTTCGACATCATAAAGGTTTATGAGGTCATCGACTTTGTTTAAGTTGTCGAGATAAGATTTATTTGTAGTATCAGTTGAATAAATGGAATATGAATATGCTGCGAGTGTATTTGAAAGCGGAAGAAGCTTGTCGTCTTTTAAAATGTATTCGTAAAACCATGAAGAAAAGTCAAAGTTTTCTTTTTGAGATTCTGCTTTTTCGTGGAGAGCTGCGAGCTTAGAAATTCCACTTTCTAATTCTGCAAGCGCAGATTTATATTCTTTGCAATTGATGTCGTGGTAAATGGAATCGAGATTCCAGTCTGGGATGTTATCTATCATTTTGTATTTCCTTTGTGTATTCAAATATTTCGCCGTTCAGAGACTTGATAAAATCATTAAATTTTTTTATTAGAGCCTGGCCAATTATGTTTGCCAATAGATAAAAGAAAAATGGAACAATTATCAATATAATATCAGTTGATATTTCTAAATGATTTGAAATATCATTAACTAGTTTGATAA
>JAGHSB010000176.1 GCA_018066075.1 Candidatus Treponema scatequi | reverse complement strand
AGTATAGAGAGATTTTATGTTACAGTGCAAGATTATTGACCTGGCAACCTACAAGAGACTTCCGTATTTTAAGCTGTTTTCAAGAATGGAAAACCCTTTCCTTTCTGTGACAGTTAAGTTCGACGTCGGCACAGTTGTAGATTTCTGTAAGAGGAAAAACTGTTCCTTTTACACTGTTATGATCCATCTTGTCTCAATTGTCGTTAACCGTATCCCTGAGTTTCGTCACCGTATCTATAACGAAGGAATCATCGAATACGACAACTGCCTCTCTTCAAATATTGAAATCCTTGATGACAATACTTACTGTTACTGCTATCTCAAGCACAATATGGACTGGGATTCATATCTTTCATACGCAGAAGAAGAAAGGGCAAAAGCCCGTGCAAACCCGACTTCAATTGAAAACTCAGATATCTTAAACTTTTTCTATCTCTTTGGCGTTCCAGGCCGCGCATACGAACATATTACGCTTCCATTTATGAATTCCAAAGATTCCAACCCTCGAATTTCATGGAGCAGCTACGAAGAAGACTTCAAAGGCCGCCTTATGATGCCGCTTACACTTCAGGTTCATCACGCGCTTGTCGATGTTTACCACGTTGATCAGTTTTTTGACAATCTCGAAGAAGAGATTGAAAAACTCAGAGTCATTTAGTTTTTAAGTGGAATTTGCCAGACTGCGAAATTCCACCAGTACAAACACAAAATTCCAGAAAAATCATCAGTTTACCCGTATTCCACAATTTTGCAAAATTTACTATAATATGCTCTAATACGCGGGTGTCACGCGTAAAATATCTTGGTGTCATTTTATAGGAGATTAAAAAAATGGCTGATGAAAAATTACAGATTGTACGTCACAGTTGTGCACATGTTATGGCAGAAGCAGTAAAGCATTTGTTCCCTGGAACTAAAATTGCTATCGGACCTGCTATCGATAACGGATTTTATTATGACTTCGACTTCGGAACCACCAAGATCTCTGACACCGACTTTCCTGCAATCGAAAAGGAAATGAGAAAAATCCTTTCTGGAAATCACGACTTTGTAAGAAAAGAAGTTTCTAAAGCAGAAGCTCTCAAACTTTTTGCTGATGAACCATACAAAGTAGAACTTATCAATGACCTTCCTGACGGAGAAACAATTACAACATACGAACAGGACGGCTATCTTGATTTGTGCCGCGGTCCTCATGTTGCAAATACAAAAGAAATCAACGGACAGGCATTCAAGCTTGATAAAATTGCAGGTGCTTACTGGAGAGGAGATTCTGACAAAGCTCAGCTCACTCGTATCTATGCACTTTGTTTTGCAAAACCAAATGATCTCAAAGATTATCTTGCAATGATTGCAGAAGCAGAAAAACGCGATCACAGAAAACTCGGTGTTGAAATGGATTTGTTCCATGTTGATAACGAAAATCCGGGTCAGGTATTCTGGCATCCGAACGGATGGACAATCTATACAACAATGCAGGACTACATGAGAAAGATGGTTCGCCGCGACGGATATCTCGAAGTTAACACACCTGCAATCATGCCTCGCACTTTGTGGGAACGCTCTGGTCACTGGGGACATTATCAGAAGAACATGTTCATCACAGAATCAGAAAAAAGATTGTTTGCAATTAAACCGATGAACTGTCCTGGTGCTCTTGAAATTTTCAAAAGCCGACAGCGCTCATATAAAGATCTTCCTCTTCGTCTTGCAGAGTTTGGTCACGATGTTCGCAACGAACCAAGTGGAACTTTGCACGGCGTTATGCGTGTGCGCGGTTTCGTTCAGGATGATGCACACATTTTGTGTACAGAAGAACAGGTTGGTTCAGAAGTTGCAAAGTTCTGTAAGCTTTTGAAAAATGTTTATCACGACTTTGGATTTGATGATCTCGTTGTAAAATTTTCTACAATGCCAGAAGATCATGTAGGAGACCTTGCAACTTGGGAAAGAGCAGAAAAAGCTCTGGCTGATGCATGTCACGAAGCTGGTCTTGATTATGAAATCCAACCGGGTGAAGGCGCATTCTACGGACCAAAACTTGAGTTCAAACTTTATGACTGTCTCGGTCGTGAATGGCAGTGTGGAACTATCCAGGCTGACTTTCAGCTTCCAAGTGCAGAAAGACTTGATGCAACTTACATCGGTGCAGACAACCAGAAACATCATCCTGTAATGCTTCACCGTGCAATTCTCGGATCATTCGAACGCTTCTTGGGAATCCTGATCGAAAACTTTGCAGGCGCATTCCCAACCTGGCTTGCATTCGAACAGGTTGCAGTTGTTCCAGTATCTTCTGAATTTGATGATTATGCAAAACAGGTTAACGATGCTCTCGTTGCTCACGATATTCGTTCTAACGTTTATCTTGATGATGAAAACATGAAGGCAAAGATTAAGAATATTTCTACAGAACACAGAACACCATACATTCTCGTTGTTGGTGAAAAAGAAAAAGCAGAAGGAACTGTATGCTGCCGCTACCGTTTCTCAAGCAAAAAGCCTGTTGAAACATTCAAGCTTGATGATTTCATCGCATACGTAGAAGACAAAGTAAATACACACTTTATTGGAATTTAGGGACGGTCTTAAAAAATAAATCTTGCTGATAAATTAATTATAGTGGCGTCGAGGCCTTTGCCGTCAATAATAGATCCAATCGGAATATAGCATCTTAAGACTGCGCCGGCACTGAAATCTTCTGAGATTTTATATGTCCATGCGAAAAATATTTCAGGATATATAAATCTTGCTTTATCCCACATCCATGAATTGATTTTTTCAACATCGCCCTGTGCAGAACCTGTTGCGCCACTGTCACTTGATTTAACGCCGTTTGATAAAAATCCGAATCGCATTAATAAACCAAGACCTGCTCCTGGAGTCAGAGTATGGTTTCCATATTTAAAATTAAATCCAACTGGAATATCGAGCATAAAGCAGAGCATAGTTGCGGTTCTGTGTTCTACTTCTGCAGGGCGTGCATCTGTTCCATCGTAAAAATAATATTGTGTCCAGAAATCAAGATGAGGTTCGAGTGTAATTAAATCTGTTAAATGAAGAATGGCTCCGCCTCCGATGCTAAATAAAACTGGAGATGGGGCTCTTGATTCTGAAGGTGCAAAGTTTAACTGAATGTTGATTCCTGCATTTGCATATGGTTCTACATTCTGTGCAAAGATGTTTGAAGATAAAACTGCAATGAGAAAAATTGTAAAAAAATTTTTATTAATTTTTTTCATTTGAAAAACCTCACGAATAAATTCCACT
>JAGHSB010000231.1 GCA_018066075.1 Candidatus Treponema scatequi | reverse complement strand
ATTTTATTCTGCTATGAATAAAAAATTGATTTTATTATTTTTGCCTGTAATTTTTATTTTATTTGCGGCATGCCAATATCCTGAATCTTCATTATACAATGGTATGTGGCAGGATTATTCTTCTTATCAGTTTGGAATGGCACAGCAGGATATTCTTTCAAGGACTCAAGATAATTATATTAAAATATGTGACACTAAGACAAATTCCACCGGAAATAAATTAACTAACAATATGTGGTCGAATATTTCTGATGTTGCAGGATTTGAAGCAGAAATTAACTGTAAAGAAAATCTTTCTCTTGTGGGGCTTGAACTTCATCCGATTATGACTGCTTATGCAAATGGAAAACCTATCGACTGGACATCTTATGATTACTATCATTTTTACATTACTCGTGATGGAAAATTTGTAATTTCATATAGTCATTATGATTCTGGTTCCGGTAAATTAACATTAACACCTGTGAAATCTTTTTCTGCATCAGAAGCGGGTATTAATGTACGTGACTTTAATACTATCAAGGTTTCGCGTAATTTTTTAAATTATCTTATGATTTATGTAAATGGAACTTTGATACATACTATCGTTGATAATAAAATTTCCAGATATGGTAATCTTGCAATGGACTGGCAGCTGCTTAAAGATAAGCAGTATTCAGAATCATTTAAAGGCATTGGTTATGTTAAAGTTAAATCTCTTCAGATTATAAAGTAAAAATCTAAAACTTAATCACAGCCTTCGGATTAACCTTCTTAATCTTTTCAACAAGATCCTTTTTAATCAGTTCTGCATTCTCGTATTTAACAGGGATGTCGGGCTGATATTTTTTGTCTTTTGTTTTGATGAGAAAATAGGTGAGCCTTGACCAGTTTCCACCGCCAACGCTGTTTGCGCGGCCGGCTCCCATTATCGGAGTGCTTTTCCCAATTCCAAAAAAATCCACATCTTTAAAATAAACAGTTTCAGTTTTAAATAATGACCTGAAAACCATTTTTTCGTCATCATACTTGAAATAGCAGAGAACAGCATTCAGCATACAGAATAAAAGTGCCATTGAAATTAAAACCGTGATGATGACCGGATAAATCGATTTTTCTTCGAGGGCAATAGTGATTCCAAGCATAATCATGGAGAAGATGAGCACCAGAAATAAAATCGAAAGTAAAATTTTTTTCTTTTTAGAATTACGAAATTCAATCATATGTTTTCCTTATTGCTTTTTAATATATTTTGTAGCTCTTCCAGAACCAAGGGTAGTAATCAGATTGCTTTTCAACATTTTACTGAGTACTGCTTCTACTGTCGTTGGACTTACATCAGGGAGTATTTTACATATTTCTGATTTTGAAATTGGTAAAATACTGTTTAAAACTGTTTCTTCAATTCGTGTTGTTTTATTTATTTTTTTTGAATTGATGACTGCAAAGCGTTTATCAAGTTCCTGATAGCAGAAATAAAGTGTTGTCAAAAATTGCTGCATAAATGCAAAATATGTGTTTTTATTTTCATGCCAGTTTTCAGAAGATGCATGTAATGCTTCATAATACCATGCTTTATTTTTATTAATTTGTTCTTCAAACGAAATATATTTTCCTGCATCAAATCCATTTTTATAAAGCAGTAAAAGCGACAGCAGTCTGGACATTCTTCCGTTGCCATCTTTGAATGGATGTATGCATAAAAAATCTAAAATTACACATGGTATTAATAACAGCTGGTTGATGTTTGAATTTCCGTAAGCATCAAGGTAAGCTAATTCCAATTGTTCCATGGCTTTAGATGTTTCTTCGGCTGGTACTGGGGAAAAACGAATTTTTCTGTTTCCCTGATTGTCAATTTCAAGAATTACATTGTTTTCTGTTTTATATTTTCCTCCATACTGATAGTCAGTAGAGGAGAGCATTATTTTATGAAGTTCTTGAATTGTATTTTGTGAAAAATTTAAAACCTGATGATTGTTATGAATTAGATTTAACGCGTCTCTATATCCGGCTATTTCTGTTTCATCATGGTTTAATGGGGAACTGTTTTGATTTACAATTTGAATGATTCTATCGTCGCTTGTAATGATTCCTTCAATTTCATTTGAACTTTTGACAGATTGTATTTTGGCGATTGATTCGAGTTCTGTAAAAATAGTTCTAAAATCATTTTTACGAAAGTCTTCCATCGTTTTTAGTGATGTAATTGAAGAAGTAATGTTAACAAGACTTGCAGGAAGTAATCCGTTATCTAAAAATGAATAGTCAAATTTATGCATATACAGCCTCTTTCTGCATATAAATATATCATATTATATGCAGAAAAACAACTTTTTCTGCATATAAAATCTCAAAAAATATGCAGAAAACCCCAAAAAATCAACCCAAATCTGTGTCAATCTGTGATATCTGTGTCTAAAAATTTATCTTTTTCTCACACAATACACTTTCAGATTTCCATCCTTTCTCACGCACTCAATCATCCCGGCTCTCGCAAGCACCCAGAGCAATACCCCGGCATACTTCGCATCCCCGCGCTTCAATTCCTTCTTAACATCTTTTGACGAAAATTCCCCATCCCTTAAACTCTCCGGCAGCAATCCCAGCCACGCATTTTTTCCGCAAAAACTTGTTTCACTTTCAAATTCTGCAAGGCGTTTTCCGACTTTTACCCAGTCTTTGTAAAATCTTCTGGCTTTGTTCGGGGTGTCTGTTTTTTCAGCCGCACGCACACGCTGTTCGATAACTTTTGCATCAACAAAAATCGCTTCAAAATCTGACGCCGTCATAAATTCCACAAGACCAGTCATCTCACGGAGCTTTGAATAGACGCTTTCTTTTTTGGGACTTTTGCGCGACGAGAGCAGTGTCTTGTCTGACCAGAGCTCGGGGTTTTCGGTGGAATATGTTTCGATGCGTTTTTCGATGACGAGGGGAGTGACGATCGTGACGCGTTTTTTGTCAGCGAGGAGGAGGCGGACTTTTTCTTTGAGGGCCGAAAGGTTTGCGCTCTGGATTTCGATGACGCTGCCGTCTTTTGCGACGATGTCGAGTATGAAATTTTTATATGGAACTTCTGTCGAGCCGTGAGTGCGGGCTGCGAAGAAGAGTTTTAGTGTTTTGTGAAGCTGTGATTCGTTGTATGTGTTGATCATTTTTTTGTTTTTTACAGGGGGACAGACCCCGTATTGCAGGGGGACAGACCCCGGGTTTTGTATAGTAATTTTTTTGAAAAAAAATTCTATCTCCCTATTTTCGTCAAAAAAAGTGGTTGACTTTATGAATTTATCGGGTAAAATGATAGATAAGTGGGAAAAAGTGGGGAAAAGTGGTAAACAGTGGTATGGAGTTATTAACAGGCGAGTACAATAATACGCTCGACGAAAAGGGAAGAATTTCTTTTCCCTCAAAGCTTCGTCAGCAGCTCAACGAATCTACTCTCATTGTTACTCAGGCTCTCGACCATTGTTTATGGCTTTTTACTCAGGAAGAATGGAAAAATTTATCTACCAAGTTGATGGAATCTGCTTCTCCGTTTGATGCGAAAAATCGACTTGTTTTACGCCGTCTTGTAGCTCCGGCTCAGGAGGTGGAATTTGATAAATCGGGCCGTCTTTCGATTCCGCAGAGTTTAAGGGAATATGCTGGCCTTTCTAAGGACTGCGTTCTTTTGGGCATTGATAAGTATGTCGAGCTTTGGGATGCCGAAGCTTACAAGAATTATCTTGCTGAAACTGAAAGCAGCTTCCTTGATGCAGCAGAAGGACTTAACGCTATTAAATTTTAAGGCGGATTATTTTGGAAATTGTTCATACACCTGTATTGCTTAACGAGTGCTTACATTATTTAAGCCCGGTCGGCGAACCGTATGAAAACGATGCGTTTATGATTGACTCTACTTTGGGAGAGGGCGGTCATACAAATGCATTTCTTGCAAAATATCCCGGGCTTAAGATTTGCGGACTTGATGCTGACTCGACTATTCAGGCACGTGCTAAAGAAAGACTTAGCGTTTATGGGGAACGCGTTAAGTTTTACAATGGCTGGTTTAATGATTTTTATTCTTCGTATCCTGCAGATTTTGTAAAACCAGATTTAATTTTATTTGATTTAGGTATTTCGGTTTTTCATTATGAAAGGTCAAAACGCGGTTTTTCTTTTCGTTATGATGAACCTCTTGATATGAGACTTAATGAAAACGGAACTGTGTCGGCGTTTGAGATCGTCAATACTTATCCGGAAAAACGGCTTGCGGATTTAATTTTTTTATATGGGGAAGAAAAATTAAGCCGCAGGATCGCTCAGGCAATAGTATCTGCAAGAGCGGGTGGGGAGATTAGTTCTTCGAAAGCTCTTGCAGACATTATTTACGATTGTGTTCCTGAAAAATATCGCCACGGACCAATTCATCCGGCAACGAGAACTTTTCAGGCAATCAGAATTGCAGTAAACGACGAGCTCGGTCATCTTCCGAAAGCGTTGTTTGATGCGTTCAACTGCTTGAAGCCGAATGGAAAAATGGGTGTTATAACTTTCCATTCGCTTGAAGACAGAATCGTAAAAAACTTTTTCAGAAACCTTGGTAAGGAATGTGTTTGTCCTCAGGAGTTTGCTGAATGTAAGTGCGGCGGATCGCCAAAGGCAGAAATTATTACGAGAAAGCCTGTCGGTCCGACTGATGAAGAAGTGAAAGTTAATTCACCTTCGAGAAGTGCAAAGCTTCGCGTTGTAAGAAAGATTTCTGACGCGACGGAACTTCATCTGAGGGATGTAAAATTATAAGGGGGATTGGAATTATGAAAAAAGGTGCAAAAGTTTTACAGAAAATTTTTTACATTGTTGTTGCTGTTTTGATTCCGGGTTTATTGATTTTAAATGCCATGCAGGCTGAGCGTTACATGAAAGTGGAACGCGAAATTAAGGAACTTGAAAAGAAACAGGTTTCTCTTGTTGAAGAAAACAAAAAACTTATTACTGATATCAGTCTTTTGTCATCGAGCCAAAGAATCGGTCAGATTGCTGAAAACGATCTCGGAATGCATAAGGCAGAAAGCGACGAAGTTGTTCGTGTAGAAATGAAAAACAAGAATAATAAATAAATTGTAAGTTGGATTAAAAAATGGGTAAGGGGAATCAGACAGAAAGTTTATTAACTTGTGAAGAACTTAGCGGCGCTGTTCACGGAACAGTGTGCGGTCTTGCAGAAAATCTAAAAAACTTCTCGTTCACTTCGGTTGCAACAGACAGCCGAAATGTCGTTTCTGGAACTCTCTTCTGTCCGCTCATCGGTGAGTTTCAGGACGGTCACAAATACATTCCACAGGCAATTGAAAAAGGTGCAACTGTCATCTTTATTACAAAAAGCGTTTACGATCAGAACAATCAGTATTATATGGAGCTTTTGAGCAAAAATTATCAGCTCACTTTCATCACTGTAGACAACAACCTCAAGGCACTCCAGGATGCTGCCCGCGCTTACGCTAAAAAGTTTCCGAATCTCGTAAGAGTTTCAGTAACTGGTTCAAGCGGGAAAACAACTACTAAAGAAATCTGTGCAAGCATTTTGCGTCAGAAATATAATCTCATCGCAACAGTCGGAAACTTCAATTCTGAAACAGGTTTACCACTTTCTGTTTTCAACATCAGAAGCGAACACGAATGCGGTCTTTTCGAAATGGGAATGAACCGCGAAAATGAAATCGGTGAGATTGCTCGCGTATTCAAACCAAACTATGCCATTGTTACCAACATCGGAACAGCCCACATCGGAATTCTCGGAAGCCGCGAAAACATTGCACAGGAAAAGAAAAAGATCTTCTCTTACGTTAAAGAAGACGGAGCTGCAATCATTCCACAGAACGATGACTTTAGGGATTACCTCGCAAAAGGAATTCCTGGTAAAGTTGTATTCTTTGGAAAGGATGTTCCGGAATCAGAAAGCGGCGTTAAGTTTATTGAAGATCTCGGCGTTGACGGAACAAGATTTTCTGTTGACGGCGTAGAAACAGTCCTCAAGATTCCTGGAAGCTACAACTACCAGAACGCTCTCGGTGCAATCGCTCTTGCAAAAGTTTTAGGTCTTACAACAGAACAGATTGTAAAGGGTATCGAAGAATTAAAAGCACCGGAAGGCCGCAGCAACATCCGACAGGTTAACACTGTGAAAGACGCTTCTGGAAATTCCAAAAAAATTACAATTCTCGAAGACTGCTACAATGCAAATCCTGATTCAATGGAAAGCGCAATTGAAATGTGTTCAAAGCTTTCTGTCGAAGGAAAAAAATATTTTATTCTCGGTGACATGTTTGAGCTCGGTGCAACTTCTGTTGAATCGCATTCAAGAATGGGCGCTCTTGCAGCTGTCTCTACTGCCGCAGAATTGATTTTTGTCGGCCGTGACATGAAAAACGGTGCAGAAACTGCAAAGGAATCTGGAAAGATTGCAGTTAAATATTTTGAAAACATTGAAGATGCAAACTTAAATAAACTTTGTGATGACCTTATGTCAGAATTGAATGACGGTGATTTTATCTTCGTTAAGGCTTCGCATGGAATGCATCTTGAAAAGATTATAGAAAAAATTGTTGAGGAATCGGACGAGAACTAAAAATGAGTGAGTATAAATTTATTCCCGAACGCTCTATCGATTCTTATCGAAAGAGTGACAGTAGTTTTATCATCTCTGTAATTCTCATGTGGGGAATCGGAATTTTTACTCTCTATGTTTGTTCGACTGCGTGTGCTACTGCTCTTACTCAGGATCCGTTGAGATTCGTAAAGCACCAGCTCATTGCAAGCAGCGTTGGATTTATCGGACTTCTGTTTTTTGCAGTTTGTCCTTTGAATAAACTCAGAAAGCTTTTGCCTGTAATGCTTCTGGCAACTTTGATTCTGTGTATTCTTACTTTCATTCCTGGAATCAGATATGAAAGAAACGGAGCTCACAGATGGATCAAGATGCCATTCTTTACTTTTCAGCCTTCTGAACTTGTAAAATTTATCATCGTATTGTTTCTTGCAAACTTTTTTGACAAGTACTGCAGAAAAAGTGATACAGATGAAGAAAAGACTGTAGGACCTGCAGTCGTTGTTTTGGTTGCATTTGTTGCCGTAATTTTTGCACAGAAAGACTTTTCTACAGGATGTTTTGTCCTCGTAATCGGTCTTTTCATGTTTTATATTGCAAAGGCAAAAATGACCTGGCTTTTGCCGTTTTGCGGACTCGGAATTCCGGCCGTGATTCTCATGATTCTCACAGAAGAGTATCGTGTAAATCGTATCGCCGCTTTCTTGAATCCGAATGAATATGTTCAGTCGTTTAACTTTCAGGGAAACGCTTCAAGAAGAGCCATCATCACAGGGGGCTTCTGGGGACAGGGGATCGGTGACGGACTTGAAAAATTGAGCAATATTCCTGAAGTTCAGTCTGACTATATTTTCGCAGGATGGACAGAAGCAATGGGATTTATCGGCGTGCTTTTGTATTTTGGCCTTTTGATTTACTTTATCGTAAAGACAGTCAAAATTGCAGTGAAGTGCCCAGACAGATTTACAGCTTTTGCAACTATGGGATGTGCTGCCGTTTTACTTTTTCAGTCATTGATGAATGTAAGCGTTGTATGCGGCCTCGTTCCGACAACAGGAATTCCGCTTCCGTTTTTCTCAAGCGGTGGTTCTTCGATAATCGTCACATTGTGTATGTGCGGTTTTATTATTAATGCATCAAGATGTGACTATGACACATTGGATATAGAAAACTTTTCTGGCAGAGCGTCTCAGGGGGAATTCGAAACGCTCGATGTCAGTTTATTTAAATAGGGTGGGATAAGAAACAAATGAGTGATTTGAGCTTGCTTGCAGAATTTGATTCGTTTGAAGTCAGCGATAAGTACAAGGAAGAACGCGACGCAAAGTTTTACAAATGGATCAAGATTTTAGTAGGAGCGCTTGCTGCAATTTTCGTAATTGAGCTTGCAATCTATAAGCTGGTAAACCCAAGCTTAAACGTTCCAAAAGTAATTTTTACAGGGAACAAAAATTATACAAATGACACTCTCTCTGAAGCGATTTCGGATTTATATAACCAGAACTTTTTCGCTTTTGACACAGAAGGTGCAGCTTCTAAAATTTCTGCTCTTTCAGGCATCGAAAGCGTAAATATCGAGAAGGTTTTCCCTGACAAAATCAAGGTTTCTGTTGTAGAACGCGAAAGTGTTGCTATGATTTTTCTTAACCAGGAAGGCCACACAGTACCTATTCAAATCGATAAAAATGGTGTATTATTTACAAATATTAACAGCGAAATCGTAGACGACGGTTCAGTTCCTATCGTTTCTGGTATTCCTGTGGAACATTTGACAAGCGGTATGCGCATTCCAGCAAAGTACCGCGTTTTGATAGATCAGATTGCAAAGATTCAGAGTTTGCCTCAGAAGTATTTCGCAGCTGTTTCAGAAATCTGTGTTGTTCCAAAGACATACGGAAACTACGAATTGATGCTCATTCCGGTTAACAGCCGCATTAAGGTTTTAACTGGCCGTTCTCTTAACGAAGAAGCTTTGCAGTACATGATGGTTGTTTTAGATGTTGTTAATACAATCGAACCAAATGTAACAGAGATTGATTTGCGCTACGATTCCGTTTCTTACAGGACTGCTGTTAATAAGGGTGTGGGAGGAGAAAACCTTGACTGATGCTATTGTCGGCCTTGATATTGGCACGAGCAGTATTCGTGTTGCAATTGGCGAATTAATAGACGAAAATACAGTAGAAATTATGGGACTTGCAAAACGTCCTTCTGAAGGATTGCGCAACGGTTCCATCGTAAATATCGAAGCTGCAATTACTGCAATCAAAGATACAATCGAACAGGCAGAACAGAATGCAGGTGTAGAAGTTTTATCATGCGTAACAGCCATCGGCGGTTCTCAGATTGAAAGCTACAACTCGCACGGACTCGCTGCAGTTTCAAACAAAAACCAGCCTAACCGCGAAATCAACGAAGCAGACAAAGAACGCGCACTCGAATCAGCACGCGCGACATTAATTCCACTTGATAGAGAATTCTTGCACGTAGTTCCACGAGACTACACAGTAGATGGAACTTCTGGAATCAAAGATCCGATTCACATGATCGGTGTCAGACTTGAAACTGATGTTCACATCGTAACTGCAAGCAAGACTGCAATTCAGAATGTATTCTCATGCGTTTCTCGCGCAGGATACAGCCTCGACAAAGTATGGCTCAAGACACTTGCACAGATTCAGTCTGTTGCACACGAAGACGAACTCGACATGGGATCAATTTTGATTGACCTCGGTGCCGGAACAACTGATGTTCTCGTAATCGTAGACGGTGCTCCGATCTGCAGCCTTTCAATTCCAGTCGGCGGAAATCTCGTAACAAATGACATCTCAATCGTAAAAGGAATTCCTTTTGCGGCTGCAGAAAATATTAAAATCGAATCTGGATGCTGTTTCCTTCCTGCACTCGGTACAAATGAAGAAGTCATTATACCTGGTGTCGGTGGAAGACCAAATGAACTTGCATCTCAGGATGAACTTTGCAGAATCATTCAGCCTCGAATGGAAGAAATCTTTTCGATGGTAAGAAGTGAAATCGTACACAAGACAGATTTGCAGCGTCTTTCAGGAAATATTATTTTGACTGGCGGCGGTGCCGAGATGCAGGGTGTAGTGGAACTTGCCCAGAATGTTTTCGGTACAACAGCCGTTCGTCTTGGTATTCCAGAAAGTCTTGGCGGAATCGAAGAAGATTACCGCAAGCCTGAGTTTGCTACAGCCATTGGACTTGTTGTTGCTCAGAAAAATCAGTACAAATCTCCGGACAGAGTTGCGAAAAGAAATTCCTCTTCCGGAAATAAAGGCGAAAGCTTTATAAAGAAATTTATCAAACAATTGTTCTAAACATTTTTTTTGCAATAGGGGAAATTGCGAAAGACAATGGGGATTGGGAGGAATAAAAAAATGATGGAACATGAAGTAGTACCTTCAGTTAATGGAGGACTCGCACAGCCTTCACCTGCTGTATTAAGAGTAGTAGGCTGCGGTGGCGGTGGATCAAGTGCCGTTAACCGAATGATTGAATCAGGCATGAAGAATGTCGAATTCATGGTATTGAACACAGACTTACAGGCACTCAACAAATCTTCGTCGCCGGTAAGAATTCCAATTGGACAGAAATTGACAGGCGGTCTCGGTGCTGGCGGTAATCCAGAAATCGGTAAAAAGGCTGCTGAAGAAGATAGAGAAACAATTAAGGCAGCTTTGACAGGTGCCGACATGGTTTTCATTACAGCCGGAATGGGTGGTGGAACAGGTACTGGTTCTGCACCAATCGTTGCATCAGTTGCAAAAGAACTTGGCTGTCTCACAGTAGGTGTTGTAACAACTCCTTTCTCTTTTGAAGGAAGACACCGCATGCAGCTCGCCGAAGAAGGTATCGACGAACTCAAACCAAACGTAGACTCATTGATCGTAATTCCAAATGCCGCACTCGAACGCGAAGACGAAGACATGACAATGCTCGAAGCTTACAGAAAAGCAGACAGCATTCTTCAGCAGGGTGTAAAAGGTATTTCTGATATCATTCACGGATATGGTGCAATCAACATCGACTTTGCAGATGTTAAGGCAACAATGTCAGGACAGGGTGATGCTCTTCTCGGAATCGGTGTCGGAAAAGGAAACAATCGCGCAGTTGATGCTGCTACAATGGCAATCAGCAATCCGCTTCTTGATAACGTCAACATCGACGGAGCAACAGTTCTCCTCATCAACGTTACAGCAGGTTCTGACCTCAAGCTCAAGGAACCAGGAGAAATCAAATCTCTCGTTTCTGCTTCTGCAGATCCAGACTGCAAGATTTTCTTTGGTCACGTCATCGATGAAAACATGGCAGAAGATGAAATTTCTGTTACAGTCATCGCAACAGGTTTTGACAATCCAAATGCAACAATTGCTTCTGCAGCTGCTGCATATGAAAATAAAAATGACAATTATGTAAGCTCAAGAGAATTTGATGATCTCTTAAACTCAAGAGTTGCAAGCTTTGATTCTCCAAAATCAAAATCAATTTTCGATTCTCAGGACAATGGTTCTGAAGTAAAAGATTCTGGAACATCTTTGGGCGATGCAATCTCTTCTTCATATAAGAGAAACAACGGCATCACACCACCTGCAGATTTCACAGGCACAAACGACCTTTCACAGCCTGCAGTATGGCGTTCAACATTGAGCCGCGAGATCAACCTCAGAGACTAAATCTATTCAAAGGCCCGCAACCACTTAAAAAAATCCATACCAAACCCTGCGGGCTTTTAGAGAGAAAATAATGTCAGAAGAGAAAAAAGATCTTAAGATTGAAAAATTTCTTGACCAGTTTTATTCGGATCTTTTGATGGCCGAGAGGGATAGACCCCTCACGGCTGAGACCTATAAACTTTCGGCAAGAGAATTTCTTTTGTGGCTTGAACACAAACAGCTCAAGCTTTCTTCTGTGACTGCAAAAGATCTTTTTTATTACAGCGTTTTCCGAAAGACACTCGGTATTTCAGAAATCACTCTTGCAAAAGATTTGTCAGCGCTCAGGGCGCTCGGCGAATTTCTCGTAAGGGAAAACATCTGGACTGATAACTTTGCACTTGTACTCGACCGCCCCAAATCCCCGCGGCCACTCCCTGCAGTTCTTTCGGTAAACGAAATAGAAGCTCTTCTGTCGTCAATCGATACTTCAACTCCTCTTGGTCTCCGCGACAAAGTAATTTTCGAACTCATCTATTCATGCGGCCTCCGAATCTCAGAGTGCTGCAGCCTCAAAGTAATCGATGTTCATCTTGACGAGCGCTTTATTCTCGTAAAAGGAAAAGGCGGCAAAGAAAGAATAATTCCGTTTGGCGACCAGGCTTATGTTCTTCTCGTGGAATATTTCAATACCGTTCGTCCGATGCTCGTAAAAGAAAAAGTAGTACCCGAAGTCTTTGTTAACTACCGTGGCGAAGCAATCTCAAGAAAAGGCGTCTGGAAAAAGTTCAAGGAAATCCAGACCCTCGCCGGAATCGATGTCAAAGTCCACACGCTTCGCCACAGCTTTGCAACCCATCTCTTGCAGGGCGGCGCCGATCTCCGAAGCGTCCAGGAACTCCTCGGCCACTCAAGCCTTTCAACAACCCAGATCTACACCCATGTAACAGACCGCGACCTAGAAGATGCCCACAAAGATTATTTTCCAGGTCATAAGAATGTGACTGACAAGTGATTTAAAGCAGGGGGACAGACCCCGCGGGCATTACGAGTGATTTTTGCAGGGGGACAGACCCCGTGTATTACCAAATTCCATAAAAATCTTCTTATTCTTCTATTTTATGCTTTACATTTTGCAAAACTCACAATATATTTTAATTAGGTGTTTTTCAGTGGGAGGAAAAATGAAAAAGCTTTCTACACTTGTAGTGTCTTTAATTTTAATTTTATCTGTTTTTTCGTGTACAAAATCTAACAAAACTATCATCCGTATGCAGCACTTTGAAGAAGGTGTTTCTAACCCGAATACGATTGAAGAGTATGAGGATGCAATCAAGAAATATGAAGAGCGCGTTGCAGACATTCAGCTTGCACAGGCTCAGATCGGAATCTGGCATAAAATTGTCGGAGCAAGATATCTTGATAAGAAAATGTACGGCGAAGCATTAAAGAGCTTTCAGGGAGCACTTTTGTATTACCCTGATAACCAGAACCTTTACTACTATGTCGGAGTTTGCGCAGGATACATGTCGCACACAGCCCTCGACTATGACGGTAACGGAAGTACAACTAAAAAAATGAATTATCTTAAGCTTGCAGAAGAATCTTACAAGCGTGCAATTGATATCGAACCTCGTTATGCGAGGGCACTTTTTGGTCTTGCCGCTTTGTATGATATGGAACTTGGTCAGCCGGAACAGGCTATTCCGTATGTAGAGAATCTTCTGACAATTGAGACAAAGAATAAGGCAGCCATGATGCTGCTTGCACGCTGCTATTATGAGACATATGAATTTGACAAGGCAGCTGCAGCTTATGATATGGCAATTTCAGTTACAAAAGACAAGAAACAGATAGAAGAATTGCAGAAATTAAAGGACACAGTGCTCGAAGCTAAAGAAATTTACGCTGATTAGGCCTTTAAGGCCTTAAGGGGCCATATGTTATTTACAGACGAAGACTTTGAACTTGTCGTCCTGTCTTTGTCCCGCATGACTTTCTTGACTTGCAAAGAAAAATTTATTTTATTAAATAAACTTGACAGTTTGCACTCGCTTAGTATACTGTCTATAGAAGATATTTCTACTATTTGCGAGCGTAAGACTAAAGCCAGCTGGGACGCCGAATTTACCATTAATTCGGCTAAAAGGGACCAGAAATACCTTTCAAAACTTGGTATTTCATGGCTGTTATACGGAGATGCAAGATTTCCCCGTATGCTCGAACAGATTGCCGACCCGCCGTTTTTGCTTTATTATCGCGGAGATATCTCGATTATGAGTAAACCGGGCGTTTCGGTTGTAGGCACGCGTAAGATTACGGGCGAGTCGATTAAGGCTTGTGTGGAATTTGCGAAAGATGCGTGTCGAAATGGTGTTAATGTAATAAGCGGTCTTGCTTTTGGGGTCGATAAAAAGGCTCACGAGGGAGCGCTTGAAGCATATTACGAAGCGGATGACGCTTCTAAAGTCGGAAGGACGATTGCAGTTCTTCCTGGGGCAATCGATCAGATTGTTCCGTATACGCACAGAAAGCTTGCGCTTGATATTCTGCGTTCGGGCGGTCTCATTTTAAGTGAGTATCCTCCCGGAGTTTACGCAGAGCCTTTTCGTTTTATCGAACGAAACAGAATTATCGCAGGGCTTTCTGAAGCGACTGTCGTAATTCAGGCGCCGCCAGGGAGCGGGGCAATGCTTACGGCGGAGTTCGCAGTAGGGTATGATCGTGAGGTTATGTTCCACAAAGCATGCTTTTCAGAAAGCAGCCTGCGGATAAGTGCTTTTGAAAAAGCAAGGCTTACAGAGCTTGCAAAGAAAAACAAAAGCGACAGAAACAAGTTAAAAAATGATCCGGAACTTTTCGTCAATGACGGAGCCCCGGTGATAGAAGATTATGCCGATTTTATAAAGTGTCTTTGTGAGGCACCTGGCAAAAGAGGACAAAATGGCTGAAGCTACAGAAAAGAAAGAAGCAAAAACAGCAAAGAAGAGTAAGAAGAAAGAACCACAGACTTTGGTAATCGTAGAGTCTCCTGCAAAGGCAAAGACAATTGAAAAATATCTTGGACCTGGCTACACAGTTAAAGCATCGATGGGTCACTTAATCGACCTTCCGAAATCGAGAATTGCAATCGATGTAGAAAATAACTTTCAGCCTGAGTACATCACTGTTCGTGGTAAGGCAAAATTATTAAAGGAACTTCAGAAGGATGCAAAAAAAGCAGATACTGTATTACTCGCATCCGATAACGACCGCGAAGGAGAAGCAATTGCATGGCATCTTAGAAATGCAATTCAGGACAAGACAGAAGCTAAAATCGGTCGTATCGTATTCAACGAAATTACTCCTGTTGCAATTAAAGAAGCTGTTAAAAATCCTGGCGAAATTATCGAAGCAAAAGTTAATGCTCAGAAAGCGCGCCGTGTTCTCGACCGTCTTGTAGGCTATAACTTGAGCCCTCTTTTGTGGAGTAAAGTTAAGAACGGACTTTCTGCGGGGCGCGTTCAGTCTGTTGCATTGCGATTGATTTGTGAACGCGAAGAAGAAGTAGAAAACTTCTTGCCGGAAGAATACTGGAGCCTCGATGCTGACTTTGTAAAAGGTAAATCAACTTTCACAGCACAGCTTGTTACTTATAAGGGAGAAAAACCTGTACTTAAAAGTGAATCTCAGGTAAATCAGATTATCGATGAAATTAAAAATGCAGAATGCGAAGTAATCGGAATCAAATTTACTGATAAAGTTGTTCGTCCTAAAGCTCCGTTTACAACTTCTAAACTTCAGCAGTCAGCTGCAAACAAACTTGGATTCACTTCAAGAAAGACAATGCAGATTGCACAGCAGTTATACGAAGGTGTCAACATCGGTGAAAGCCGCGTCGGTTTGATTACTTACATGCGTACTGACTCAGTTCGTATCTCACAGACAGCCCTCGACGAAGTTCGCGACTGGATTACAAAAAATCATCCCGAAGACCTTCCACCAGAACAGATTCAGTATGCAGTAGGAAAGGGCGCTCAGGATGCCCATGAAGGTATCAGACCGACATATGTTACATATACTCCGGACTCGGTTAAAGAATATTTGACTCGCGACCAGCTCCGTTTGTATACAATCATCTGGGAACGTTTTGTTTCATCTCAGATGAACAATGCAAAGACTCGTACAACATCTGCAGAAATAAAGGCAGGAGACGCTGTATTCAGAGTAAGTGCAAGCAAAATCGTAGACAAAGGTTTCTATCATGTTATCCATCTTCTCTCGTCAAAAGAAGATTCAACCGGAACATTGCCTTCACTCAAAGAAGGAGAAAAACTTTCTGCAACTAAGTTCTATCCGGAACAGCACTTTACTCAGGGACCTGCACGCTTTACAGATGCCTCAATCGTAAAGACACTCGAAGAAAAAGGAATCGGCCGTCCTTCAACATATGCACCAATCATCTCAGTTCTTCTCGACCGTTATTACGTAACCCGTGTAAACAAGCAGCTTGTTCCGACACAGCTTGGAAGAATGATCTGCAAGATTCTGGTGGAATCTTTCCCGACAGTAATCAACGAAGCATTTACTGCAGAAGTAGAAAACAATCTCGATACAGTTGAACAGGACAAACTTGTCTGGAACGATATGATCGGCGACTTCTATAAACCTTTCAAAGAACGCGTTGACGAAGTAATGGAAAAACAGGAAAGCGTTAAAGGCTTCTTGGATGAAGAAACAGATAAAGTCTGCGAAAAGTGCGGAAAGATGATGGTTAAAAAGCTCGGAAGATTTGGATTCTTCTTGGCATGTTCAGGTTTTCCAGAATGTCACAATACTCGTTCAATTCCACTCGCTAAATGTCCTGTTGCAGGATGCGATGGTGAAATCGTTGCAAGAAAGACAAAAGGCCGGGGAAAAGAATTTTACGGTTGTACAAACTATCCGACATGTAACTTTATTTCTCACTTTAAACCAATCGATGCAACTTGTCCAAAGTGCGGCTGGTTCATGGTAGAAAAATACGACAAGAAAAACGGATCTTATAAATCTTGTATCAACCCGGACTGTGACTACTTGCACTCAACAGACGAGGAAACAGAAAAAGCAAAATAAATGCCACAGCGAATAAAAGTCAAAGATGCAGTAGAAGAGTTTCTGCTGTATCTTGAGACTATAAAAGGGTATTCAGCTAACACGGTCACATCTTACAGAAACGATCTTGAAAAATTTAAATTTTTTTCTGGCGCCGAAAAATACATCGACGAGTTGACTTTCAATGACCTGCGCTATGCAATTCCATGCTTGTCAGAACAGAAAGCAAAACCCGCGACAATAAACCGCTACATCGCAGCAGTCAGAACGCTGTTTGCCTATTGTAAGAAATTTGATTATATTAAAGATAATCAGAGTTTAAAACTTAAGACAGTTCAGAGTGACAAGCCATATCATCAGGTTGTGACGGACACAGAAATGTACAAAGTCTGCACAAGTCCTGAAACCAAAGAGCTTTTGTGGCCTGCCCGCGACGTTGCTCTTTTTGAAATGTTATATTCATCTGGCTGCCGTGTAAGTGAAATATGTTCTCTTACTTTTAAATCTTTTTCCCCTGATTTTTCAAAAGCAAAAATTACAGGTAAAGGCAACAAGGATCGCGTAGTCTTTTTCGAAGAAGACGCCCGCACCGCCCTAAAAAAATATTTGAAAGAAAGAGAAGAAGTCCTGAGAAAAAAAACAGCAGCCCCCAAGCAGTCCGCTGCCAAAACAACGACTGCACCCAAATCGCAGTCCGCGGTCAATTCCACGGCTGCAACCAAATCGCAGAGCCCGGCCCAGGTCGATGCCATCTTCATCAACCAGAACGGAACTCCGCTCACAACGCGCGGCGTCAGATTTATTCTGACAAAGTACACGAGTGCCGAGGGAATCAATCATCATTTTTCCCCGCATGATTTTCGCCACGCGTTTGCAACCGCACTCGTCAACGAGGGCCTCGACATCCGAAAGGTTCAGGCTCTCCTGGGCCACTCGAACATTTCGACAACCCAGAGATACACCCATGTATCAAGAAACAAAATTATAAATGACTACCGAAAAGCACACCCGCATGGTGAAAGTAAGGAAGAGTAGAACTTAGACTGACCAGTATAAGTTTCATAACCTTCATCACTTCAATACCCGGCGGGTCACAAGGAGAAATAGATGTCAAAGACAAAAATCCGCAGCACTACAGTAATCGCGGTTCGTAAAGACGGAAAAGTTGCGATGGCCGGTGACGGTCAGGTAACTCTCGGCAACACAGTTTGCAAGGGAAATGCCAGAAAAGTTCGCAAGATATATGATGGAAAAATTTTAACAGGTTTTGCTGGCTCTGTTGCTGATGCTTTCACGCTGCTTGATAAGTTTGAAACTAAGGTTAAAGAGTTTAATGGTGATTTGACTCGCAGTGCAGTGGAACTTGCCAAAATGTGGAGAACTGAACGTTCGCTGCAGAAACTTGAAGCAATGCTCATCGTTGCAGATGCTTCAAAGATTCTTTTGATCAGTGGTGACGGAAACGTAATCGAACCAGAAAATGACGTTCTCGCAATCGGCTCCGGCGGAAACTACGCATACTCAGCAGCCCTCGCATATCTCGACGGCTCAACATTGAGTGCCCGCGAAATTGCCGAAAAGAGCTTAAAAATTGCCGGCAACATCTGTATTTACACAAACTCAAATATCACAGTAGAGGAAATATAATGAGCGACATTGCTGTTGTAAACCCAGAAGAAAATAAAAAGGAAATCGCTGTTGTTAAACCTCAGCAGGATTTGACTCCACGCCAAATTGTTGAAAGACTCGACGCATACATCATCGGACAGAAGAACGCAAAGAAGGCTGTTGCCGTTGCGCTCAGAAACAGAACACGACGTCTCAAGCTTGCAGATGACATTCGTGAAGAAGTTACTCCGAAAAACATTTTGATGATCGGACCTACAGGTGTTGGTAAAACTGAAATCGCACGCAGACTTGCAAAACTCTGCGGAGCTCCTTTTCTTAAAGTTGAAGCTACAAAATATACAGAAGTCGGTTATGTTGGCCGCGATGTAGAATCGATGGTCCGCGATTTGATGGCTGTTGGTTTTAACAATGTAAAACTCGAAATGGAAGAACAGCTCAAAGAATCATGCAAAGGAAAAGTTGAAGAAAAACTTCTCGACCTTCTGTTGCCTGGAAGCGGTACCAAAGAAAACAAAGGCGGAGTAGCAATCGGAAATATTTTTGGCTTTGGTGCTAAAAAAGAAGAACCACAGTCAGAAGAAGATAAAAATAAAGCAGCAGATGAAGCTCAGAGAATGAGTGACACCCGCGAAAAATTTAGACAGATGCTCAGGGACGGAAAGCTTGAAGACCGTGAAGTTGAGATTACAGTCAACGCAATGCCGAAGGGATCGATGAGCATCATGACAGGCGGTTCGATGGATGACATCGAATCTGCAATGCAGAACATTCAGGAAATGATGAACGGTTCAAGAAAGAAGCAGCGTTCTGTGACAATTGCCGAAGCAAGAAAAATTTTGACTGAACAGATTTTGGACAGCATGGTAGATACTGACAAAGCTGCAGACATTGCAAAAGAAAGAGTAGAGCAGTCGGGAATCATCTTCATCGACGAAATCGATAAAATCGCTGTTCACGGAGATGGCGGCCACGGACCTGCTGTAAGCCGCGAAGGCGTTCAGCGTGACATTCTTCCTATCGTAGAAGGATGCCATGTAAATACAAAATGGGGCGTTGTAGACACAAAGCACATTCTCTTTATCGCAGCCGGCGCTTTCAGTCTTTCAAAACCAAGCGACCTCATCCCCGAACTTCAGGGACGCTTTCCTTTACGCGTAGAACTCGATTCCCTCAACAAAGACGACTTCAGACGCATCCTCACAGAACCTAAAAACGCCCTCATCAAGCAGTACACAGCACTCCTTGCAACAGAAGGCGTAACCCTCGACTTTAAGGATGAAGCCATCGACCGCATCTCAAGCATGGCCGAAGAAGTCAATTCAAAGAGCGAAAACATCGGTGCCCGCCGTCTCCACACAATCATGGAAAAAGTCCTCGACGAAATTTCCTTCGACGCCGACGCCCACAAAGGTGAAACAATCGCCATCGACGCCAAATACGTCGACGAAAAAGTAGAAAAAGTAGCTAATAACGAAGATCTTTCAAGATACATTCTTTAGGTTTTAGCCACAGATTAAAATAATACTACCAGTCAGTCAGCGACTGGCAAAACCGCTAGCTGGCGTCGCTACACACTGAGTTCGGCATAGAAACTATTGAATCTGAACTCAGAGTGTTTTTGCCAGCCACTGCCTTCCTTCCCGTATTTTTTTATTTTCCACATTCCGAATTAAAACCTGAAAATTCCCCTAAACTAAAAATTTCAAATTCCGACAATTATAGTATGAATTCTTTTACACGATCAGTTGATTTATTACAGAGAGCTCTTGATGTTAACACATTGCGCTATCAGGTGTCTGCAAACAACATTACTAATGCAGATGTTCCGGACTACAAGCGTCAGTTTGTTAATTTTGAAAGTGAGCTTAAGAGAGCATTTGATTCAGAAAAGCCTTCAAACAACTGGACTGACATCTATGCTACAGAACCGTATCACATCAGACAGAGCAACGTAATAGATTACAAAACAGTTGAGCCTCAGCGCGTCACAGACTATGTTTCAACAGAAAAGGCTAATGGTAACAATGTAAACGTAGAAACAGAAGCTATGAACATTGTTAAGATTGGGATGCAGTACAAGATGTTTACACTTCTTGAAAACCACGAGTTTTCTCAGGTGAAAACAGCGATGTCTGCCATCAGATAACTAATCAATTCTTTGGTGGGATAACAAAAGGGGAAATAAACCATGGGACTTTTTACCAGTATTAACATTGCATCAACAGGTCTTGCAGCAGAAAGATTAAAATCAGACGTAATTTCAGACAACATCGCCAATGCTTCGACAACTCGTACAGCAGACGGCGGTCCATACAAACGCTCTCGTGTAGTATTTGCACCTGCAGCAGAAAAACCAATTTTCAGAACTCCATATTTGCCGGAATCTTTGGACAACGGTCCTGGAAAAGGCGTTAAAGTTAAAGAAATCGTTAAAGATACAAGTCGTGGAACTTTGGTATACGATCCGACTCATCCAGATGCAATTCAGTCTGGACCAGAAAAGGGATACGTAGAATATCCAAACGTTAACATCGTAAACGAAATGGTCGATCTCATTGCATCGAGCCGCGCTTACGAAGCCAACACAACAGTAATCGAAGGCGCCAAATCAATGTTCTCGGCAGCCCTCGAAATCGGAAGATAATTTCTGATTTTAGAAATTAACACTTGATATTGATTCAAAATTGGATTAAAATTTTATCAAGTGGAATTTTGTAAAACCGCAATTTTTTCTGGGCTCGAGCCTTTTGAGGGACAGTGGTTTTCAAGTGGGGGAAACACATGACAATCAATCATCTTGGACAGTTTTCAAATATAGAGACATTCTTAACAACAGGTCAGACAACTTTTCGTAATTTAAGAAATCAGGCTGACGACCAGATCGATCAGACAAAGAAAAACTTTGGCGACTTTCTCGCAGAAGCAGTTTCTAAAATGAACGACCAGCAGCTCGACGTTAACCGCCTCGAAGAAAAGGCACTCGTTGATCCTGATTCAGTTGATATTCACGATATCACTACAGCCATGGCAAAAGCACAGATGTCACTCAGTCTCGCAAAGACAGTAGTTGACCGCGTAGTCACAGGCTGGAACGAAATCACAACAACAAGATAATTTTAGTTTAAGTGGAATTTGCCAGAACGCGAAAAAAATTGCGGTCAGGTAAGTTCCACATAAAGCCCTGACTAATCATAAGTGCGGGCAATAAAAATTCCCCTTAAAATAAATAAAAAATCTCTTTTCAAAATTCCACTTATATAG
>JAGHSB010000180.1 GCA_018066075.1 Candidatus Treponema scatequi | reverse complement strand
ATTAAAATAGTCATAAACTTATTATAAATGATTTTGCGAGATTTGTATTAAAATTGTGGTTTAGTTTATCATGTATCATTTATAACTCTACTCCCCGTAGATTTACATTAAACATCTCTCATGTTATTCTGCTAGGCGTGAGGTGACAAATGAAGATTTTAGTTTTAAACGGAAGTCCAAAAGAAAAAAGTGACACAATGATTTTAACAAATGCTTTTTTGAGTGGAATTAAAAAAACTGGCGAACACGAAATTACGGTTATCGATGTAATTAACAAAAAAATTGCACCTTGCCGCGGATGTTTTGGCTGCTGGAAAGTTTGCGATGGTCACTGTGTAATTAAAGATGATCAAAATGATATTCTCGACCTTTACCAGAATGCTGATTTATTAATCTGGAGTTTTCCACTTTACTGCTACGGAATGCCAAGTCACATAAAAGCTGTTTTGGACAGAACAATTCCGCTTGTTCAAAAGAAAATGGAAATTGTTGACGGACGAACTCAGCATGTTGCACGCGTGGATTTTTCTAAAATACATTCAGTTGTAATCAGTGGATGTGGTTTTCCAAACTGGGATCACAATTTTGAGGCTTTGGACCGCCAGTGTGATTTGTGTTTTGGTAATCTTACAAAAATTTTTGTTCCAGAAACTCCGCTTTTGAATGTTCCAGAAGCACAGATTGTAGCTGTACCAAAAGCCAGAGCATTTGAAAAAGCCGGCGAAGTATATGCAAAAAACTTTAGTCTTTCTGCAGAGGAAATCAAAGAACTTGAAAGCCCAATGATTTCCAAAGAAGAATACTTGAAAAATATAAATGCCTGATGAAGATGTAAAAAACTCCCGGGAGAAGAATTTGAACGCCGAAAAAACTGGAAAATTAATTCACGATATCCGCATAAAAAAAGGGATGACACAAAAAGAACTTGCCGCTGCCATCAACGTTACAGATAAAGCAATCTGCAAATGGGAAAAAGGTCACGGCTGCCCGGACATAACTTTGCTTTCCCAGCTTTCAAAAGTTCTGGAAATTGATATTCAAAGCATTTTGCAGGGAAGACTGATTAAAAACCGCAGTTTTGGCTCCAATATGAATTATTTAAAATTTTATCGTTGTCCAACTTGCGGAAATCTTGTTACAAGCATAAAAGAGATAGAAATCAGCTGTTGTGGAAATATTCTTAATCCTGTTAGTTCTAAAACTTCCGAAGAAGAAAAATACCGCCCGATTATCCGCGAATTTGACGGCCAGTATACTGTCAGTTTTAATCATCCTATGACAAAAGATGATTACATTTCAAATGTGATTGTTGTTCAGTACAACCAGATTATAAGCATAAATCTTTTTGCAGAACAGGAAGCGATTGTAACATTGCCCCAAGTTGCGGGAATCCATATGTATGTTATTTCAAGTAAAGGCGAGCTTATTTTTATATATTAGAGATAGTGTAGAAATCCGTAAAAAATTATCCTAAATACCCATCATACAATTTTTCAAGATTTTCACGGCATTTTATAAATTCTGCGCCAAGAGCTGGATCAAAATGTGTGCCTAAATCATTCTGGATAATTTCAAAAGCTTTATCGTATGAAAAACTGTCTTTATAACAACGTTTACTAACAAGGGCGTCAAAAACATCAGCAAGTGCCATTATGCGCGCTTCAAACGGAATTTGTTCAGCAGCAATTTTTTCCGGATATCCCTGGCCGTTCCATTTTTCATGATGATAATGTGCAACATTGACGGCAATCTTCTTAAAATCTTCATCTTCGCTGGCAGAAAGAACTTCGCTAACTATGCGGGCACCTTCTTTTGAGTGAGATTTCATCACCTCGTATTCTTCGTCTGTAAATTTTCCTGGTTTTCTTAAAATTGCATCATCAACAGCGATTTTTCCAAGGTCGTGCATAGGAGCTGCTTTAATTACATTTTCAAAAAACTTTTCGCTAACATTTTCATAAGCGGGAACTGTTTTTAAATATTCAGCAAAAACGCGAACACAATCGCTGGTACGCTTAATGTGACCACCAGTACTGTTGTCGCGACTTTCAACCATAGTTGCCATGCCAGTTATAATTGAATTTTGAATCTCGATAATTTTCTGAGTTTTCTGCTGAATTGAATCAGTCATTTCGTTCATTGTGTCTGAAAGCACACCAAAATCATCATTTGAAACAATATTTATGTGCGATGAATAATCCCCTTCCTTAATTTTTTCAATTCGCTTCTTAATCTGCTTAAGAGGTTTTTCAAAAGTTATAGTAAGACCAAAAGTGATGATAATTCCAATCAGCATGATGGCTAAAAGAATGATCATGCCACGGCTTTTATTTTCAGTGTTGGAACCATAAAAAAGCAGCATCAAAATTGGAAATAAAGTTACAGAAATATAATTGATTAAAAATAAAAACTTGATTGAAGGTTGGCGAACTCCTGGAATTTTTGAAATATTTCCATCTGGATATAAATCTGGTAAAACAAAACGTTTATGAATTGTAGAAATAATAAAATAAGAAAGTGTAAAAGTGACAATGGCTTCAAGTAAAATGTTCATAAAGGAAGAAACAAAAACTGCCATATAATTAAAACTGTAACCTTGAATTGCTGCAACAATAAATAAAAGAAGCTCAATCAAAAGATATACAAGCCATCCGGATGAACCAATTGCCGAAAATGCAATCGGAAGATTTATATAACGTCGTTCAAGTTTTTTGCTCTTTACTCTGATATAAGATGAACATCCCAAAAGCGGAATAACAAAAGTTAAATATTGTATTGGTGTAGTAAACGGATTATCATCTAAAAACCGTAACCATTGTTCAATATCGTTTACATATGATTCGGAAGAATTGAAAAAATTACCAATTATAATTCCACATATATTCGCTAGAACTACAATAATTCCATAAAATGAAGGGATAGATTTATACTTTTTTGCTGAAATTACCATAAAATAATTTTACTCTGAAAATATTCGAAATGTAAACCACTTATTTTCTATGCTTTGACATCTGTTCATAAACGGCAGATGTTTCAATTTTCATTGTTTCTGGAACATCACACATTTTGCCGCAATTGCTGCAGCAAAAATGGTAATGTTCACGCAAAGTGCTGTCGTAGTGATCAGCCTTATAAAATCACTTGAATTAAAATCAGCAGTTTTCTACTAATAGTTTTCTGCGTTTACTTCAAAATAAGCTTGTGGATGTGCACAAACCGGGCAAACTTCTGGAGCTTTTGTTCCAACTACAATGTGTCCACAGTTGCGGCATTCCCAAACTTTTACTTCTGACTTTTCAAATACAGCAGCAGTTTCTACATTCTTCAAAAGTGCGCGGTATCTTTCTTCGTGATGTTTTTCGATTGCAGCAACAAGACGGAATTTTGCAGCCAATGCTGGAAATCCTTCTTCTTCGGCAGTTTTTGCAAAATCATTGTACATGTCTGTCCATTCAAAGTTTTCGCCGTCTGCAGCAGCTTTTAAGTTTTCAGCTGTGTTTCCAATTCCATTAAGTTCTTTAAACCAAATTTTAGCATGTTCTTTTTCGTTATCAGCTGTTTTTAAGAACATTGCCGAAATCTGTTCCAATCCTTCTTTTTTTGCAACTGAAGCAAAGTATGTGTATTTGTTTCTAGCCTGTGATTCGCCGGCAAAAGCTGCCTGAAGATTTTTTTCTGTCTGTGTTCCTTCATATTTATTCATTTTTTTCTCCTGTGAGTTTGAATTAGTTAATATTTTTTCAGCCACAACTGCAGCTGTTGATTCATAAATTGGTTCAAAATCATCTGCTGGATGACCGCAAAGTGGACATATAAAATCTTTTGGAAGTTCAGAACCTTTGTATTCATATCCACAAATTTTACAACGCCAGCCAACAATTTTTCTATCATTGTTGATTACAGGTTTTGGTTTTACATTATTCTGATAATCAGCATAGGTTAATGGAGCATTTTCACTTAGAACTTCACCTTCTGTTACTTCAGCAATAAATAATGTATGAGTTCCTAGATCTTCTTTAGAAATTACTTTACATTCAAATAATGAACATACACTTTTCGTAATGTATGGAAGTCCATTTTTGTTTGTTTCGTAAGGAAAATCCGCAAACTTGTTTACATCTCTTCCACTTTGCATTCCAAAGTTTTTAATTAAATCGAAAGTACAAGTCTTGTCCAAAACCGAGAGTGTAAATTCGCCAGATTTTTTTATCATGTCGCAAGTAAGATTTTTATTCAAAACTGAAATTGCCACTCTTGTAGGATCTGATGCAACCTGCATACAAGTATTTGTAATACATGCATTGATTTTATCATCACTTTTAGCACCTAGAACAAATACACCATAAGATAAGTTATAAAAAGATTTTGGATTCAATCGTTTTATCCTCCTTTTTCTTATTAGGAATCGTTACTAATAAGCAAAGTTTTTTTCAAAAAATTTGCTACATTATTAAATATAATAAATTTTTGCCGGAATATAAGAATAAATGATAAAAAGTGTGGGAAAGTAATAATCAAACAGAGTCTAAACTTGACTAATTGTCAACAATGTTATTATACTTTACATAGTGTAAACTAATAAAGGATGATATGAAAGAAATCTTAAAATATCTTCGGACAATAAATGGTTATTCTCAGGATAAAGTTGCATCAGAAATTGGGCTTTCACGACAGTCCTATAATAAATATGAAGCTGGAACTGTCATTCCTTCTAATAAAATTGTTGCCAAACTTGCAGATTTGTATCATGTTAGTCCTAAGTTTATTCATGAAAACACAGTTCCAAAATTACCGGGAAAAGATACGGAATATGTTACTCACAAAATAGAAGATTCACTTGTGGTTTCATCACCTGAACCTGTATATAAATCTGGCAAAAAAGAGATTCCACCAGTAATCATTCCTGCACAAAAAAATAAAAATCAAAGAACATATGAAGCATATTTTTCTTCAGATGCAATTCACATAATCCAAGGAAATAATCCTTACCCATATAAAGAAGGGCAGCGCTTAAAAGTCATAATTGTAGAAGAAAATCTGGAAGAAGAACGAAAGAAAAAACAATTTGCCTGGGAAACAATGGAACAAATCCTTGAAAAAAGGCAGTTCACATATGAAGGAAAAGATCCAGATTATGACCAGTTGAGACACGAAGCTTTGAAGGAGAAATATGGCCCATTCTAAAAAGCAGATTACAGTTTTGGTTGATACAAATATAATTTTGGATGTGATATTAAAACGCAAACCTTTTTACGATGATTCATTTAAAATTCTAGAATTATGTAAATCTCAAAAAATTACTGGATTCATTACAGAACATTCAATTGCAACAATCTGGTACATTATTAAAAGAGAATTTGATTCAACAACTTGTAGAACTTTGCTTATGGCCTTGATTTCTTTTTTTGAAATGGCAAACATAAGAAAAGAACAGGTTATTGAAGCCATAGAAAATAACAGTTTTTCAGATTTTGAAGATTCCCTACAAGAAGAATGCGCCTTAAATGTTAGTGCAGATTATATTATTACAAGAAACACAAAAGATTTTGAAAGTTCAAAAATTCTGGCTTTAAGTGCTAAGGATTTTTTAAATATATATTACATGCCTTTATAGTTGTGCTATAATAAAACTGCAATGCTGGATTTTTTAATTAAATATCAAAGATTCATAATGCTGTTTTTGCAGGGAATCTGTTTTTTTATTGCATTTTTGATTCTAATTACAAAGAGTTTATGTGCTAAAAGAAAAACTGCAATTTTCCTGCTGGAAGTTTGCGCCGTACTTTATCTTGGAGCGCCTATTGTTCATCTGACTTATGATGGAGTTCCTGGAGTCACTACACGATGGTTTTTGGATATTTCAAAATTTGTAGATTATTTATCTCCATCCCTGATGCTCTTAAGTTTTAGTTTGTATCTGCGGGATTTACTTTCCCATAAAACAGAGTCGTCAAAAAGAAATAAGTTTTTATTGGCATCTGCAGAACTGGTACTTTTAATTGGAGTGATTCTTCTTATAATTTCCAGATTTACAGGCTGGTATTATTTTTATGATGAGTTGAATCATTATCACCGGGCAAAAGGCCGCATTATTGCCACAATTATTCCTGGCGTCTGCATGATTCTTCAGATTATTTGTATATTATCAAACTACAAAAACATTTCTAAAAGAGTTCGGCTTCCTTTAGTTTTATTTCTGATTATTCCAGTTTTGTCTTCCGTTATTTCATTTAGAACTCACGGTTTTTATGTTACAAATATTTCAACAGTTTTCATGGCAATTGTGCTTTATATTTTCGTTGTTATGGATTCTAACGAAGCGATTGAATCTGCCCATAAGCGGGAAGTTGAAATTCTTGAAAATTACAAAAGGGAACTGGAAATTAAAGTTGATGAAAGAACTAAGGAACTTCGCATTGCAAACGAAAAAGTTGAAAGCCTTCTTTTGAATATTCTGCCAGAACCAATTGCAAAGGAATTAACTGAACATCCGGATAAAACAATTTCCCAAAAATATCCTAATGCGACAATTTTGTTTACTGATATTGTAGGCTTTACAAAAATGAGCAGCCAGATGTCGGCGGAACAAACTGTTTCAATGCTGAATGAACTGGTTTCTCTTTTTGATAAGCGTGCCAAAAATGAAAAAATTGAAAAAATCAAAACTATTGGGGATGCTTACATGGCTGCAACCGGCCTTACAACAGAAAACTCACCTGATGGCGCTCTAAAAATGATTCATTTTGCACAAGGTCTTTTAGCTGATGTAAAGCAGTTCAACGAAAAATTCCACATGCAGATAAAAATCAGGATTGGAATTAATTCCGGAAATCTGGTTGCCGGCGTAATTGGAAAAACAAAGTTTATTTATGATGTGTGGGGCGACACTGTAAATGTTGCCAGCCGAATGGAAAGTACAGGCGAACCTATGCAGATTCATGTTTCTGAAAATACCTGGACACAGACAAGAGATTTTATTCAGTTTGAAGGTCCTGTTAATGTTGAAGTAAAAGGCAAAGGTGAAATGTGCTGTTATTTTGTGAAGGGAATTAATCCTTGATAAATCTGAATTTGTAAACCATCAATATTATCACCATCTACATACATTTTATCCCATTGCAGCCTGAAAAACTGCAAACACCCCGGCAATAAGCGACATTCGGCCGGCTTTCATTTTTGGTTCATTCAAACCGTTTGCAAGTGAAACAGAAAAAGCGTCCATTGCAAGTCCAACGCCAAGAAGAATGCTGTTAATAAAAAATGCTGCATCGTAATTCATATTTTGAGTATTAGCAGATTTAATTGATTTGTGCAATGTCTGGCAAAATGGTATTGCTAAAACAAACTTAAATTGCTATAACTTTTTTATTATATAATATTTAGGAGTTCAAGTTTATGAAAAACTTATTTAAAATTTTATTTATTATGTCACTAATTATGAC
>JAGHSB010000044.1 GCA_018066075.1 Candidatus Treponema scatequi | reverse complement strand
GTGTTATGCGCGAGTGATGTGAATATATCACTTTTTAATATTTTGTGTCAACAACTTTTTATCTTTTTTTTGAAAATTTTTGAAAAAAAATTATTTTTTTGAAGTTGTTTTTTTCGCTGGTGCTTTTTTTGCAGGAGCTTTTTTAGCTGCAGGTTTCTTAGCAGTTGCTTTAGCTGCAGGCTTTTTAACTGGTGCTGATTTTTTAGCAGCTGGTTTTGAAGCAGTCTTTTTTGCAGGAGCTTTTGCTTCTGCTTTTGATGCCGCTTTTTTAGCAGTTCCATTATCTTTGAGACCATCTTCACGAATCTTGATTTCATCTGCAAGTCTTGAGATTTCTGCTAAGAATGCTTTTACTTTTGTGTCTGTTGATTTTACTGAAGAAGTTTTTGAAGAAAGAATTTTGTAAGTATGTTCACCAAGTAATTCAAACTGTTTTTTCTGTTTAGTTTCAAGCTGCATTTTTTCAATTCTCAAAACGCTCTTATCGCTGAAATCCTGAACTGCATCTCCTGCTACACCAAGAGCCTTTTTTGAAGCCTTGATACCACGGTCGAAAGTTTTCTTTACTGATTCAAAAAAACTTTTTGTTTTGTCTTTTGTTTCTTCTTTCATTTTTATAATTCCTCCAGAGTGAAAATCTGCATTACCAAATTCCACCAACAAAATATAATAAAAAAATCAAAATCATTCAATTATTTTTGCCATACATATTGAAGAAAATAGCACAAATAATTAAAATATCAGACATTATTTACATTTATGGAGGGTACAAAAATGGTACCAACACTTATTAAAGATTTACTTACAACAAAACCGGAAGGCCAGAAAGTTAAGGTCTGCGGATGGGTTCGCACAGTTCGCGATTCAAAAAATTTAGTTTTCATTCAGGTAAATGACGGCTCATGTTTTGCAAACATTCAGCTTACATTTGACCGCAACGCTCCTTCAAATAATGCAAATGTAAATAATATTGAAGTGGAACTTAAAAAACTCAACACTGGTGCGTCAGTTCGTGCAGAAGGTGTTTTGATTGAGTCTCCGGCTTCAGGCCAGGCAGTAGAAGTTACTCTCGAAGATTTGACATGTCTTGGAACATGCAACCCGGAAGAATATCCTTTGCAGAAAAATAAAATGTCGATGGAATATTTGCGCGAAAACGCTCACCTCAGAGCAAGAACAAACACATTCGGTGCTGTTTACCGCGTAAGAAACCAGATGGCATTTGCTGTTCATTCATTCTTTCAAGAAAGAGGATTTCAGTATATCAACGCTCCGGAAATCACATGCTCTGACTGTGAAGGTGCCGGAGAAATGTTCCAGGTAACTACTCTCTCTCTTGAAAAAATTGCAGAGCTCGGTGTTAAAGCCGGTGCCGGCGGAATGAAAATTGAAGACGCTCACAAAATCGTAGATTACTCAAAAGACTTCTTCGGAAAGAAAGCATCGCTCACAGTTTCTGGTCAGCTTGAAGCAGAAACTCTTGCAACTGCCCTTTCTCGTGTTTATACATTCGGACCTACATTCAGAGCAGAAAACAGTAACACACCTCGTCACCTTGCTGAGTTCTGGATGATCGAACCTGAAATGGCATTCTATGATCTTGATGATGACATGGATATTCAGGAAGACTTTGTAAAATATCTTTTGAACTGGGCTTTGACAAAATGTCGCGCAGACCTTGAGTTCTTTGACAAGAGAATTCAGCCGGGCTTGATCGAAAGTCTTACAAAAGTTCGTGACGCAAAATTTGTCCGCATTTCTTATACTGATGCAATTGAAAAACTTAAGGAAGCTGAAAAGAACGGAGCTAAATTTGAATTCTCTCCTTACTGGGGATGCGACATTGCAACTGAACATGAAAGATATTTGACAGAAAAAATCTTCGGTTGTCCTGTAATGGTTTTCAACTATCCGAAAGAAATCAAATCATTCTACATGAAACAGAACGACGACGGAAAAACTGTAAAAGCAGTTGACGTTCTTGTTCCGGGCATTGGTGAATTGATCGGTGGATCTGAACGCGAAGAAAACTATGACAAGCTCCTCGCAGCATGTGAAGAACGCAAGATGGATATGTCTAACTACCAGTGGTTCTTAGACCTCCGCCGCTTCGGAACAGTTCCACACTCAGGTTTCGGTCTCGGTTTCGAACGTTTAATCCGCTACGTAACTGGAATGGAGAATATTAGGGATGTTATTCCATACCCAAGAGCTCCAAAATTGGCTGACTTCTAGGTCTTCAGGGAGTCGAGTTTTCCAAAGGAAAACTCGAAGAGTTCGCGCAGCGAACGACTTATTCCATACCCTAGAGCTCCGAAACTTGCTGACTTTTAGGTCTTCAGGAAGTCGAGTTTTCAGGTATTTAGTGGAATTTGACAGAGCCGTCTGCTTGATTCAGGCGGCTTTTTTTATGGGAAATCGGTTTTTGACAATTCCACTTTTCGGACTTATAATAAATAGTATGGAACAGAGAGAGAATCCCATATTTGGACGCAAGGTCTATTTTTTAAATCCTCCTTATGCAATCAAGACTAATGTCGTAGAAAAGCTTCGTTCGCTCGAATATGAAACTTATTTTATAGAAGACATTCAGTGCGCAAAACCTATCCTTAAAAAAAATAAAGACTCAATTTGCTTTATAGACATCGACTCCGGATTTTCTTTGAGTGAATGGTTCAACTACATTCATTCGTTTCAGAAGGATATGGACCTGGCAACCATTTATATTGGACTTCTTTCTCAGAAAATCAAGGCATCAGACAAAAACCAGTTTTTACTTAAGGCAGAGATTCCTGGTGGATTTATTATGCTTGATGAAGGACTTGATAAAATCACTGAAAAAATCGTAAAAATCTGTGAAATCAACGGTGCAAAAGGAAGACGCCAGTATGTTCGTCTTGACTGCAAGCAGAGAAAAGATGCAACCCTTCACATCGAAAAAGAAGGCAGACTCTTCACGATGAAGCTTATCGATATCAGTTCATGCGGATTTGCATGTGCTATCGGTGTAAAAGAAAAAGAAATATTCAAAGAAAAAGAAGTCTATAAAAAGATAATCATTACATTGGGAACTAAGACAATCAACTGTGAAGCTGCAGTCTTTGCAATTAAAGACGGACTTCCTTATGCGACAATCGTAATGCTTATGATGCCTTCTACTTCTGCTTCGACAAAAAACATAATAAGAAGTTATGTATTCTCTACTCTTCAGAAAGACATGACTGATTATTCAATTGTTGATGATGATAAAACTGATAATTCCAACATCTTCATCTTTGAAGAAGATCCTCTTGCAAACATCAATGAAATCGAAGATCTTGCAGAGCTTGAAGATGTCGGTGACATTGCCGATACATTCATTTAATTGAGTTTTCAAAAAAAATATATAAAGACAGTTGTAAACGATTTCCAAATCTCCACATAAGTTGTAAAGAAAAAAAAGAAATGTTTAAGATTTTGAACAAATCAGGTCTGATTTATGACCAAATTCCACTAAATAACGAGTTTTTAGCGACTTTATTTTTATGCAGTTTTCTGCTATAATCATTTGCAAATTATTTTTGGGGAAAATATGAGTCGCGATAAGATTGTTGTTTTAGATTTTGGTTCTCAGTACGCGCATTTGATTGCAAAACGCTTCAGAATGCTTGGATATTATTCAGAAATTGCCTTGCCAAGCGCTGATGTTTCGTCATTTGAAAATGTAAAAGGAATCGTTTTTTCTGGCGGTCCTGCTTCTGTTTATGACGAAAAAGTTCCGGAGTTTAATTCAAAGATTTTGGAAATGGACGTTCCTGTTCTCGGACTCTGTTACGGACACTACATCGTTCAGCTTGGATATAATGGAAAAGTTGGAAAAGCTGATGTCGGCGAGTTTGGTTTTTCGACATTGCGTTTTAATGAAAGCGTTAAGTGTCCTTTGTTTGATGGAATTTGTGGCGACCAGCAGGTATGGATGAGCCACCAGGATGGAGTTTTGCAGCTCGGAGAAGGATTCGAAACTGTCGGTTCTACAAAAGACTGTCCATTTGCTGCAACTCAGAATCTTACTAAAAAAAGATTTTCACTTCAGTTTCACTGCGAAGTAAAAGATACTCCTTGCGGAAATCAGATTTTTGAAAACTTTGCAAAGTTCTGTGGAATGAATAAAAACTGGGATCAGGATACAGTTTTACAGGTTATCCTCGACAACATTAAAAAAGACGCAGAAGGGAAAAACGTATTGCTCTTCCTTTCTGGCGGAGTAGATTCCACTATTACATTTGCACTTTTAAATAAAGCTCTCGGACAGGACAGAGTACTTGGCCTTCATATCGACAACGGCTTCATGCGCAAAAACGAAAGTAAAAATGTTGCAGAAGCATATAAAAAATTCGGATTTACAAACTTTATCGTAGAAGATGCAAGCGAAAGTTTCTTGAAGGCAATCGCCGGTTTGACGGATCCTCAGAAAAAGAGAATGGCAGTAGGTGAAAACTTTATCACTGTAAGAAATGAAGTAGTTGCAAAACAGCACCTCGACGATGACAAATGGCTTTTAGCACAAGGAACACTCTACCCTGACATCATCGAATCAGGCGGAACAAAAAACAGCCACACAATCAAGACACACCACAACCGCGTTCAGGGCATTCAGGATTTGATTGCACGCGGTCTCATCATAGAACCGATTCGCGATTTGTACAAAGACGAAGTTCGTGCAATCGGAAAAAAACTCGGTCTTTCTGATGAACTTGTCATGAGACATCCTTTCCCGGGACCTGGACTTTCAATCAATGTTCTCTGTTCAGACGGAAACGTAATGGAATCAGACAAGAAAGAATATGAAGACGCTAAAAAAGAATTTGATGATATTGAAGTAACAGAATTCTGTGCTGACTGTACTGCTAAAATGGTTAAATCTGTTTTGCCAGTTAGATCTGTCGGCGTTCAGGGTGACTTCAGAACTTACCGCTTTCCTGCAGTTCTCGCTTTTGAAAAACTCGACGGCGGTTTTTATCACGTTCCAAAAAAATGGGAAAAAGTTGAAAAGGCATCAAGCAACATCACAAACAGCGCAAAACTTTTAAACCGCACATTGCTCAAACTTTACCAGCGCCCTACACTTAAAGATGATGACCTTAAGATTCAGACTGGATACTGTGACAAATCCCGCCTTGACCAGCTTCGCGAAGTTGACAACATCGTTTTGACAAAGATGCACGAAACTGGATGGTACAACAAGATTTTCCAGCACCTTACAATCGACTTACCTTATGCTTCTTCAAAAGATCATGCTTCTTTTGTTTTAAGACCAGTCGTTTCAGAAGATGTAATGACAGCACGATTTGCATGGCTTGATCTTGATTTGCTTCATGATATCGTGACTGAAATTTCTAAACTGGAATTTGTAGATGCAGTCTACTTTGACGCAACTAACAAACCACCTGCAACTTTCGGCTGGGAATAATTTTTATTTTTTACAGTTATCCCTGATATGCACTAACCTGTTCTGCGATTAATGGAACAAGCTGCTTTTTTCTCGAAACAACGCCCTGAAGATAATAAACATTTTCTTCGAGTTTCGGGAATGTCACAAATGGCTTGAACTCATCATCAGCCGAAAGCAAAAGAATGCTCGAAAGCTGAGTGATGTCAGTTACAAGAATTGCAGAGAAAAGAGCTTTATTTGTTCTTCTCTGAAGTTCAAGTTCTGACAAAAAATCTTCTTTATGGTCGAGAATCTCTTTTGTATTTCCAACTTCAATCTGACTGATTGTGTAAGTCACTTTTGAATCGTTGTAAACTTTCATATCCTGGGCAACAAGTTCATCTGGTTTGCGGCCTGTGATTTTACTTCCGGCTACGAGAATCTCATTGCTCAATTCTTTGATATCAAGGTTTGTAATGCTTGAAAGGTATTCTGCGATTTCGCGGTCAAAGTCAGTTGTAGTAGCAGACTGCAAGCCGATCGTGTCGCTCAAAATTCCACATAAAAGCAGAGAAGCAATGTCTTTTGGAATTGAGACGCGATATTCTTTGTAGAGATTTGTAATGAGTGTCGAAGTTGAACCGACAGGCTTATTGATGAAAGTAATTGGATATGCTGTTGAGAGAGTTCCGATTCTGTGGTGGTCGATCACTTCGAGAATCTTGTAGTTTTCGATTCCGTCGATTGCCTGAGACATTTCGTTGTGGTCAACAAGAATAAACTCGACATTAGGCTCGAGAACGAGATTGTGTTCTGAGATTACGCCGACTACGACATTATGTTCATCAACAACCGGAAGATAACGGCACGGACTGTTTTTGAGCGCAGCCTGAATCTTTGTAAGAGTATCATCAGGATGAACAGGAACGATTTCAAGGTCACCGATTACGCTTACTGGCATCGAGTATGCGATGAGCATTGATGTCGGTGATGTTCTGTACGGAGAAATGATTACTGAAACACCGTGCTGTTCTGCAAGAGCTCGGAGTTCTTTATTGAGTACAAAACCTGATGTCAAAATCAAAAGCTTTACATTGTTTTCGATTGTAAGCTTGATGAGATCTTCTCGGTTACTTGCAATTACGATTACATTTTCTGTTTCGTGGCTTTTAAGTCTGTCAGCAAATGATTCGAGCGATGAAGATCCGACGAGAATCGTATATTTTAAAAGTTTTGCATCATCTGTATTTGAGATTACAGGCTGTGCATTCAAAGTTTTCTGAATGAGGCTTATGCTTGTTGCAAGAGGTCTCGGTTTTTCAGGATTAAGGACAGTCAAAATTTTCTGGGCAAATGCCGAGTAATGCAGGAGAGACTGATATTTTCCATTTCGGTCTGTTACAGGGAGAACGCGCAATCCTGTAGATTCCATTCTGCCGAGTGCTTCCCATACTGAAACATTTTCATCTACAGTCTCAAATTCTTTCGGCATGTAGTATTTTACTTTTGGCTGAAGGTCCTGAAAGTATTCAGGGCGTGTGAGATTAAATTTATTGAAGATGTAAGTAGTCTGCGGATTGAGATGCCCAGCTCTCGCTGCCTTATAGTTTTTGAAACCCAAAAGATTTTTAAGGGTTGCATAGCCAACGGCTGAGGCAATCGCATCAGTGTCTGGATTTTTATGACCGATGATATAAACTGTTTTTTCCATACGCCTTATTTTGAAAATTCTTCGAGCACTTCTTTAAAGATTTTGAGGCCTTCATCGATTTCGTTGTATGAAATTGTGAGTGGCGGCAAGAATCTGATTACATCACTTCCGGCAACTGTTGTACAAAGACCTTTTTCAAGACATTTAACTTCGATGTCAAAAGGTTTTACTTTTGCATCAATCTGAGTTCCAATCATGAGGCCTTTTCCCCTTACGTCTTTAACGATAGGAAGATCCCATGATTTGATGATGCTTCTGATGTAATCACCTTTGTTCACAACATCTTTCAAAAAGTCGTCTTTATTTACTGTATCAAGAACAACCTGAGCAGCAGCACAAGCTAAAGGATTTCCTGCAAATGTTGACTGATGGTCTCCGGCAACAAAAACATCTTTAGCTTTTCCTCTGAAAAGACATGCACCCATCGGAATTCCGCCTGCAATTCCCTTTGCGAGAGTTACAACTTCCGGTTCAATTTCAAGGTCATCGCTTGCAAGGAAAGTTCCTGTTCTTCCAACGCCTGTCTGAACTTCGTCACACATTACGATTGCACCAGCATCTCTTGCAGCTTTTGCAGCAGCCATTGCCCATTCTTTATCGATGAGGTTTACTCCACCTTCTCCCTGAATGCATTCGATAAAGAGTGCTGCAGTTGTATCATCAAAAGCATTTTTAAGAGAGTCAAAATCATTTGCCTTGATTGTTTTAAATCCCATTGGATATGGAGCAAAACTGTCCGGGTGGAATCTGTCCTGGCCTGTTGCTGTAAGTGTTGCAAGTGTTCTTCCGTGGAATGATGACTCGAGAGTTACGATTGATTTTCTTTTGTCGCCGCCGTTGAGCTGTCCGTATTTTCTTGCAAGCTTGATTGCAGCTTCGTTTGCTTCAGCCCCTGAGTTTCCAAAGTAACCTCTGTCAAATCCAAGGGATTCGAGAAGGTCGATTGCATAGCAAGCCCCAACATCTGAAAAATAATAGTTTGAAATATGAATCTGTTTTTTTGCCTGTTTTGAAATTGCCTTTACGAGAGGCTTGTAATCGTGTCCGAGGCAGTTAACTCCGATTCCTGCGATAAAGTCGATATATTTTTTTCCGGTTGAATCCCACATTGTAGAACCTTTCGATTTTACAAATGTGACATCAAAACTTCCGTAGTTATTTACGATTAATTTTTCCATAATTGTCTCCTTAAAACTTTAAGTGGAACTTATAAGAATTGGATTATTTTTCCAATACCGTATTTCAATTTAAGTTCCGCGTAATTAATAAATCATTGTTCCAATACCGCGGTCTGAGAACATTTCGATTAAAAGTGAATGAGGTACGCGTCCGTCAATGATATGTGTTCGTGGAACTCCGCCGTTGAGTGCTGTTTCACAGCAGTCAATCTTTGGAATCATTCCGCCTGCGATTACGCCTGTTGCTTTGAGCGAACCGATTGCAGTGCGCTCAATTCGTTTGATCAATGTTGAAGGGTCATCGATGTTACGCAAGATTCCCGGAACGTTTGTAAGCTGAACGAACTTTTCTGCTTTGAGTGCAACTGCAATTTTTGCAGCAGCTGTATCAGCATTGATGTTGTAACGAGCTTCGTCTCCATCTTCTCCAAGAGCAACTGTTGAAACAACAGGAATAAAATCCTGAGCCAAAAGTGTTTCAAGAATCTTTGGATTAACTTCTGTTACATCTCCAACAAATCCCAAATCTTTTTCAGTTTTCTTTGCACGCAAAAGTCCTGAGTCAACGCCAGAAAGTCCGATTGCTTTTCCGCCTTTCTGCAAAAGAATTCCTACGATGTCTTTGTTTAACTTTCCAGTCAAAACCATCTGTACGATTTCCATTGTTTCTGCATCTGTGTAGCGAAGGCCGTCAACAAACTTAGATTCTTTTCCGACGCGTTCGAGCATATGATTGATTTCTGGTCCACCACCGTGAACGAGAACAACTTTAATTCCAATTGTGTTAAGAAGAACTATATCTTCCATTACAGCCTGCTTGAGCTCTTCATTAAGCATTGCGTTTCCGCCGTATTTTACGACTACAACTTTTCCAACCCACTGCTTAAAGTATGGAAGTGACTGAACCAAAACTTCAGACCACTGCTCAGTAGTTAATGTGCTGACATCTTCTTTATTCATAAATTAATTCCTTAAATAAAAGTCTATTCTGTTTCGACAACTAACTTCTGTAATCGCCGTTAATCTTTACATAATCATAAGTCAAGTCGCAGCCCCAAGCCTGAGCTGTTGCTTTACCGTCTTCAAGTGTAACATAGATTTCAATTGCTTCACCTGACAAAATCTTTTCTGCTTTGTCTTCATCAAAAGAAAGTCCGACACCATTGTGAACAACTTCGATTGATTCAACTCCGTTTACATCAACTTTTCCGTCAGATGGAACTTCGAAATATCTTTTCAATTCAGGTTTGCTTGAAAAATATACGCAAGTTTTTTCAGGATTAAATTCAAAACCAGAATAACCCATTGCACAAAGAATTCTTCCGCAGTTTGCATCTTTTCCAAACATTGCAGCTTTAACAAGATTTGATCTGATGATTTCTTTTGCAAGACCGCGACCGATTTCTACAGATTTGGCTCCTGTTACAGTACATTCCACTAAGCGGCTTGCACCTTCTCCATCTGCTGCAATTTTCATTGCCATGATTTTATTCATTGCGTTGAGGGCTGCACAGAATGTATCGAAATCTTTTCCAGTTGATTTGATTTCTTTGTTTCCTGCCATTCCATTTGCAAGAATTGTCAAAGTATCGTTTGTACTTGTGTCACCATCTACTGAAACGCAGTTGTATGTCGAAAGAATTGATTCATGCAAAGCTTTGTCGAGCATCTTTGAAGAAATTGCACAGTCAGTTGTGATAAAGCCGAGCATTGTTCCCATGTTGATGTGAATCATTCCGGAACCTTTGCACATTGTTCCCATTGTGACTTTCTTTCCGCCGATTTCGAAAGTAACTGCACATTCCTTGTACTGAGTGTCAGTTGTCATGATTCCGATTCTGGCTTCTTTATGTCCTTCTTTTGAAAGTCCTGCTTTCAAATTTGAAATATTGCTTACAATTTTTTCAACAGGAACCTGCTGACCGATAATTCCAGTGGAACATACGATAACAGTGTCCGGAGTAATGCCAAGTTCTTTCGCAGTGCACTCTGCCATTTTTTTTGCAACAGCTGCACCTTCTTCTCCAGTACATGCATTTGCATATCCAACGTTTACGATTGCGGCCTGTGCCTTTCCTTTTGCGATAACTTTCTGTGTATATTTTACGCTTTCTGCTTTAACGCGGTTAGAAGTAAAAACACCTGCTGCGTTGCAAAGTTTTTCTGAATAAACAAGCGCTGTATCATTTTTTTCGCGTCCTGCCTTGATTCCACAATGATAACCGCTTGCTGTAAAACCAACTGGAGCTGTAACTCCACCATCGATAAATGTGATTGAATCCTGCATTTTTTTTACTCCTATGATGTTTGTATTTGTATAAGTGGAATTTCGTAAAAATTCCACTTATAGTAAATATTTATGCATTCAATATACAAA
>JAGHSB010000023.1 GCA_018066075.1 Candidatus Treponema scatequi | reverse complement strand
ATTCCAAATGTATTTGTTAATTCTTATAAAAATAAAGATGTTGATGTGATAAGTCATAGATATGTAAATTACACAAGTGATGCAGTTATCAGAGCTCTCGGAAATGATTATAAAGAATGCGGCAGATATGTTTATGATAAAAACACTTTTCCGAAAACAGAAATAGATCCGGATTATTCAAAGTATCTTTCTGAAAAAGATTACGGTAAAGAAATATTGGTTCTTTCATGGAGAATAAACAATAAGAATGTTCGTATCTGGTTTATTCTCCACGAAGATGGAACCTTTGTAAGTTTTGACTCTGTTGAATACACCGATGATGTGGAATTTTAAAAGCAGCAGAAAAATATTTTAGTTAAATATTATTGTTCCGTTGTTATTTTTAATTTCATTTTCTGTAACAGTTGAGCCCCATGTATTGTCATTTGTTGTAAATGTAAATTTACCTGAACTTGATGTATCAGTTGTGACTAAATAATTTGATTTACTTAGATTAAATTTGTTGTTTGAACATGTGATTGCACCTTTTGTATCATTTTTGTTTAATACAAAGAAGATTGCATCATCAGAGGCAATTGAAGTTCTTGAGTCATCAAAAGTATTTCCTGAGAAAATCACATTTAATCCACGATCTCCATGCTGTTTTGCTGTTTTTGAATCACCCATGTATCGTACATCTGTTTCGTAAATAAAGGCTGTGCATTTACCAATATTGCTTTTACTATTTGCAAATTTATTTCCTGTAATTACAAAGTTATCGATTGCATATTTATGGAGTTCTGATGGAACAAGTCCGTTGAAATAATCAGCTGCACGGTAATGATTATTGTAAAAGTAAAAATTTGCAAATGTTGGATTTTTGAAAGTTGAATCTGTAACATTGATGATAATATCAGCTTCGCTTGCAACAAAATCAATAAAGTTGTTTTCATAGTAGTTGTTTGCAAAGTTTACCATTCCGGCACAGCATGCCCATATTGCGGCTCCTGCATGTCTGAGATCGTTAAGATTATCTTCTGTTAAAGTTGTTTTAGAATCTGTTATTTCAAGATTTGGAAGACAGTTTATAAATTTGCATCCAAAAACATCAAAGTCAGAAGTCCATGCTATATACAAACCGATTCTGCATGAATCAAATGTTGTATTTTGTATTTTTTCAATAAATCCGCCGACACCTCTGATTCCCTGGCCGAAACCTTCAATCTTACAGTTGTATAATGAGCCAAGTGAACCAACTAACGGCAGTGCAAAAGCAGATGTAACATATCCTGGAATTGTTTTTCCTATATAGTTTTCTTTTTTACCTTTGAAATAAATTCCGTACGCATTAACACTGCTTGTGTTTGTAAGTGAAAATAGAGTAGTTGTAGCTGAAGTTGTATAAAATCCTTTTGTTGGAGTATATGTGTAGTTGTAATCACTTTTTAAGCATGACATTGACCAGTCTGGAGCAATCATTGTAACTTTTGTTGAAATTGTTACTGTAGAACTTAAAGGATATAATCCATCGATTATAAGGTTTGGTCCGATACAACTGAAAATCTCAGATAGGATAGTATCATTTTTTACTGGTGCAGAATTTTCTTCTGCGTCAGTTTTGTTAAGACCGAACCATGATGTTCTGCAGGTTTTATTGATTAAAGTACCTTCATATCTCATTTGAGAAAAATTAACAGAGCCGTCAAGAAATGTTTTATTAAAAACGATTTTTCCGTTTTTAATTTTTCCATTATCACCAAAGAGAAGAATACTGTCTTCTGCAATTGTGATTGTTTTTGTTTTGAGATCTATTTCATCATTAATATAATAAATCATATTGTTAATCAAAAATGATTCACTGAGATTTTCGTTTGGGTCAATGTATTTATATCCATAATTATTTGTACCAGGTCTTTTATCAACATAGATTACTATATCGTCAGCGTAATTACCCTGATAGTTACATCCAGTAAAAATTGAAATTAATGTTGCAATTGCAATAAAACAAATATTTTTATTTATAGTTTTCATTGATGTCTCCGTTATTTCTTAATGTAAAATTAAGTATTTTTTTA